>JALSRY010000808.1 GCA_026984555.1 Phycisphaerae bacterium | reverse complement strand
TGCCCAGCACCACCCGCTCGCCACCCAGCGTTTCGACCGCGGCCACGATGTCGCCGGCTTCAGCCCGCCCCGTACACAGAACCAGCCGGGCGTCGTCCTGATCGCGCGCGCGGGCCACGACCTCCACCGCCTCGTGCCAGACCGTCTCACCACCGGCACCACACAACACCACCGGCACGCTCCGGTGTCGGCGAGCCAACGCGTAAACCAGCGCCGGCCGAGCCGACGCGTCGCGCGAAGTCAACACGAGCACCGGACGCCGCAGTTTCCCCGCCACCGCGACGAACGCATCGAGCCCGGCGTCGTCCGCCGCGTACCCGTTGAGCGCCGGCGCCAGCAGCACGGCCACGAACGGCTCGATCTCCAGCGCCCCCGCCAGCGCGTGAAGGTTGCTGTCGGTCTTCCCGAAACGAACCCAGTACACGGGCGCCAGCCGCGAATCGTCCCGACACGCCTCCAAACACGCAACGTTCGCCGCCGCCTCTTCCACGTCCCGCGCCCCCTCCGGCTCCGAGGCCGCGTCGAGGTTGGCCACCAGCAACCGCTCGATCGCGCACGCCTCCAGGTATCGCCGCGTGTGCGCAGGATCGCTGCTCCGTGCGCCCAGCGCCCCGCAATGTCCGTGCATGTCGATGCGCATGAAAAGACCCACCTGCGAAAGGCCGCCTGTCCGCGGCGATGGTACGCCCCACCCCACCGGCCCGCAACGACCCAACCTCGCCTCCTCCGCGCCGACACACTCGCCCCCCTTTTCCCATCAAAACGGGACCACTTCGCGAATATCCGCCCGCCGCGGCGGAATACCCCGCCGAAAGGGCCGTTGTTACAAAATCGCTGAGGTTTTCTAACCCAACAGGAGCAAGACCCATGCGCACACTGATTCTGGCAACGGGGGTGTGGCTGGCGGTCGCAAACACCGCAACTGCCGAAGATTGGATCATCGGGGCCACCGACCCGAACGAAAGCGTCACGCTCACCACGGACCTGCTGATCGACGGAAATGTTTTCCTCGTCAACCAGGCACGCCTCGCCGTCACCGATGGGGCCGTCCTCACCGTCACCGGCACCGTCACCCTCACCGGCTCCAGCCGATTCGAACTCACCGGCGCCGGTCTGCGCTTTCCGCAGCTCTTTTCCTACCAGAGCGGCATCCAGGCTTGGGGACAGAGCCGGGTCACCATGACCGACGCCATCATCGACGGTAACGACGAGAGCTTCAGCATCGGACTCGCCGGCGACGCCGACGCCGCGTTTACCCGCGTCGCCATCCCTTCCGGCTTCGCCACCTGGGCCCTGTTCGAAAACGCCTCCGCGGCGCTGTCGGACTGCATCAACGGCGGCGAGTTCCTCGAAATGGGCACCAACACCCTGACCATCAGCGGTACCCAGACGGTGCTGTTCTGGATCACACTGCCCGACGGCGCCGTCGTGGATACCACGCTCCCCCCGCCCGGCGACGTCCCTTCCTTCTCACTCGATCCCAACACCCCCTGGGCCAGCGGCATCCCCTATGCCGCCACCCTCACCGACTGCGCCAACGTCTCCTGGGGCAGCATGGCCCGCAGCGGATCGAGCGCCACCTACCGCGACAGCGAGCTGCTCGTCGCCGGCAACCTCTTCGAACATGACAACGAAATCGAAATCGCCGGCATCGCCAACAGCGCCGTCCTCGCGGACAGCACTTTCGACTGGGGCGATATCCACCTCCATTTCGTGGATTCCATCGTCGGCACGTGGAACTTCTACGCCTACGGCCAGACGCTGCTCACCATCCAGGACGCCGTCTTCGGCGAATTGCTCGTCGATGACCAGGCCCAGGCCCAGGTCATCGGATCGCTTTGCGACGGCAGCGGCGGCTACGTGGGCGTCTCCGGCGATGGCCAATTGCTGCTCGCCCAAAGCACCAACCTCTCGCAAACCATCGCCGAAAGCAACGGCGTCGCCGTCGTCGTCTCGAGCGCTCTGCTCGACGCGCGCGTCCACGCCCGCGACAACGCCTATCTCGTGCTCAACAACACGGAGTACGTCGCCGACCCCGCTGCGCACGACGCCGCCACCATCTTCGACTATGCGCTCGAGCCGGCCGCCGCCCTCGCCGGCGACCCCGTTCCACTCCGTGGAACCGCCCGCGTCATCGCCGGTCCCGAAAGCACCATCGACTTCACCGGCTACCTGCTCGAATGGAGCGCCGGCGACGAACCATCTACCTGGACGCCCATCGGCGGCCCACACTTCCTGCCCGTGCATGACGACCAACTCGGCCTCTGGGAAACCTGCGGGCGACGACCGCAAACCTACCGCGTCCGACTCACACTCGTCGCCGAACCCGCCGACCCCCTCGACGTCCAAAGCCCCGCCACACTCTTCGAGCCGCCCGAGGGATTCTGCCTCGGCGATCTCGACTGCGACGGCGGCGTGTTCCTCTCCGACCTCGCCATCCTGATCGGCGCTTACGGCAACGACGGCTACGGCGACCTCGACGGAGACGGCGATACGGACTTGAACGACCTCTCCCTGATGCTCGCCAACTGGGCAAACATCTGCTTCCCCCGCTAACCGGCGTACGAGCGGGCCTCGACGCCTTTTCCCGACAACGGCCCCAACAACAAACACGGGCGGCGGCCTTTCAGGAACTCGAAAAGCCGCCGCCCGTCCCATACCCCGCCAACCCGCCAGCCCCGGCACCCCGCCTTTTCGGCCCAAATCCGTCCAACCTCCCGTTTGGAATCGCCGGTGGGGAGACTAAGATACCCCAAGCGTCAGCAAGAGTTGGGGCAGTAGCCCAACGGCAGAGGCAAGGGACTTAAAATCCCTCCAGTGCGGGTTCGAGTCCCGCCTGCCCCAGTGGTTGTGCCCCCCCGCGATCGTCCCGACCGCACGGAGGTTTTCATGAGCGAGTCCCCGCAGGAACACAGCGAGCTGTACTACCGCGTCGAACACGTCATCGAGCAGATTCGACCCTACATCCAGGGCGACGGCGGCGACATCGCCTTGCTCGACGTAAGTGAGGACGGCGTCGTCACCGTCCAGCTCCGCGGCGCATGCACCGGCTGCCCCCACGCCGCCCAAACCCTCAAAATGGGCGTCGAACGCGCCGTGCGCGAAAACGTCCCCGAAGTCCGCGAAGTCGTCAGCGTCTGACCACGGCCGACCCATCGGCCCAACCCGCTCCGCGACGCCTCCTCCTCCCGATTGACCTGCGCGGCCGATGTTGTATCGTGTTCCGCGTGAGGAGGCCCACGGATGGGAGCAAACTCAGGAAGAGTGCTGATCGTCGATGACGACGACGCCAATCGCAGCGCCTTGTGCGAATGCCTGACGCAACGCGGCTACACCACCATCGAAGCAGCGAACGGGTCCGCCGCGCTCGATCTTCTCGACCGCGATTCCTTCGACCTCATCCTGCTCGACATCACCATGCCCGGGATCGACGGATTCGAGGTTCTGCGCCGTGTGCGCAAAACACGCAGCCGCAGCGAGTTGCCAATCATCATGGTGACCGGGTGGGGTGAGCGCGGCCACACCGTCCACGCCCTCGAAACCGGAGCCAACGATTACATCGCCAAGCCGCTCGACCTCCCCGTCGTGCTCGCCCGCGTCCGAACACAACTGGCACTCAAACGCGCCTACGATCACATCCTGGCGCTCGAACACGACCTCGAGCTCCGTCACGCCCAGATCGAAGCGACCAACCGCGAGCTGCAAGACGCTTACGCGCGAATGAAAGGCGACCTCCTCTCCGCCGCCGCCGTCCAACGCGCCTTGCTCCCCGCGTCGCTGCCCGAGGTTCCCGGCGTTCGCTTCGCCTGGATGTTCGAACCGTGCGCCGACCTGGCCGGAGATATCCTCGACGTGTTCACGCTCGACGAGGAGCACGTCGCGTTCTATCTGCTCGACGTGAGCGGTCACGGCGTCCGCGCGGCGCTGCTGTCCGTCACCCTCAGCCGGATCCTCGCACCGCAGGGAGATCGACCCTCGCTCGTGCAACGTCGCCGCTCTCCCGACGACACGCTCGAACCCACCCCCCCACACGAGGTCGCGCTGGAACTCAACCGCCGATTCCAACTCGACCTGGAAACGTGGCAATATTTCACACTTTTCTACGGGGTGTTGAACACGCGCACGCGGCTACTTCGGTACGTCTCCGCCGGCCAGCCGGGACCGATCTATCTTCCCGCCGGCGGCGGCCCGGTCGATCTCACCCGCCCCGTCTACGCGATCGGCTGGGTACCCGAACCCGATTACACCACCCGCGAGTTGAAACTCGCGCCCGGTGATCGACTCTACCTCGTCTCCGATGGCATCATCGAAGCCCGAAACGCCAGCAAGCAGCTCTTCGGCATCGACCGTGTTCTTCACGCCCTGGCCGGTACCCGCCGCGACGAACCCCAACACTGTCTGACGCGGCTCGTGCGTGAGGCGCAGCTTTTCGCCGGTCAGCCATTCGACGACGACGTCTCCGCGTTGACGTTGGAGATCACCCCCGTACCCGCTCCGCGCCGCCTCGCTCCCTCCGCCGAGCGTACCGTCCCGGCCTGAGCTCCCGCCCCCTCGCTCAGCGCGCCGAGACCGCGATGATGAGCACGTCATCGCGACCGGGCTCGATCCGCCAACCACCCAGCAGTTGAGAACGCCCCGCCCGTATCGTCACCGTCGTCCCCACCAGACGCTTGTCTTTCTTGCCCTCCCGCCGGTATACCTCCAGCCTGAGCGTCACGCGGCCTTTCTTGCGGGCCGTCGGCGTGACACGCAACCGATACCGGCCGATCAACTGGGCATCCATCCGCCGACCTGCGGCGACCTTGGCGGTTTTCTTCTTCTCCAGCGTAAACCCCGTGTACTTGAACCGCTTGCGCAGCTCCTTGGCGATCGTGCGCAGTTCCGGCGACACCGTCTTGTTCGCCCGCGTCGCCCGAATCGCCCAGACCGTCACTTCGTAGCGAGCGGACTTGGGCTTCGGCCCGGCCAGCGCCGGCGGCGCCAGCCACATCACCAACACCACCAGCAACGCGGCAAACCGGCTCACCGAATCGGTGCGGCGTCGCCAAACGCCTGGCCCGGCGGAGCGCTTTGCTTCCCGCAGTGTCTTCACGTTCATGTCAGGCTCCCTGATTCTCGTCCTCGAACACCCAGATGATCGCCCGGCCACTACCGTCGTCGTCGTACATCACCAAGGCGTCGGCGTCGTCGTCCACCTCGAGATCGTTCACGACCACATCGCCGGAGAGTCGGATCGGACGCGGCGCCGACGCGGTGAAGCGTCCCGTCAACGTGAACATCAACACGAGACACGCCGCCGCCGCCAACAACGGCTGCCACAAACGCATGAGCCGCAGCGTCCGGTGCGACCCGCGCACCGCCGGCGCCGCGCCCGCCCCGTCGGCAGACTCGATGCCATCCCAGACCCGCTCCCATTCCGCCGGCGTCGGCGCACCACCCACCCGCAGCAACGGCTCGACCGGTGGTAACACCTCCGCCAGCAACGCACCAGCCTGCGGATCGGCGTTGAGGTGCTCGTCGAGCGCCGCGACCTCCTCCGGTCGCAACGCATCGAGCTCACCAGCCACCACGCGGTCCAGAAGCTCACCCAGTTTGTCGCCCTCTGCGCGTTTCATCACTCGTTGCCCGTTCTCGTCGTGTCGGGTCGCGGCCTCGCCGGCGCGAGGTCGGCAAGCATGCCGTGCAACCGGCGCCGGGCGTGATAGAGCCGACTCATCACCGTCCCGATCGGGATGCCGAGCGTCTCGGCAATCTCGCCGTACGTCATCTCGCCATGGGCATACAACGCAAACACCGTTCGCTGCTCCACCGGGAGCGCTTCCAACGCCTCCCGCAAACGCTCCGCCAACTCCGCCCGTTCCAGCTCCGCCCCCACCGGCTGCCGTTCCTCGTCCGCAACCGGCAACGACCCACGGTCATCGTCCGCGGTCGTGTCCAGCGGCACCGCCACCCGGACCTTTCGGCGTCGAAGCAAATC
>JALSRY010000807.1 GCA_026984555.1 Phycisphaerae bacterium | reverse complement strand
CATCGAGCTGGATCAGCCGGTGACGAATTCGTGGGCCGGCTGGCCGAGCGCGGTGGGCATCGTTCCGTACCTGCGTCTGCGGGCCACGGTTGGTGGCGAGCCGGACCCGCAGACGGGCTATGTGTGTAACATTTCTCAACTCGACGCGCTGCTGCGCCGGCACGCGATTCCGCTTGTGGCCGCCAAACTCCGCGAGGAGGGCTGGCGCATGTCCGCCGAGCGCCTGCTTTGCGCGATTTTCGCGGGTGTGCACGGCGCCACGCCGGCGGGCGTGCGGCTGCTCGGTCTCGGGTTGCTGCCGACGCCGTTTCTTCGTTACACGATCTATCGCGAGGCCCCCGGCATGGTGTATGTGACCCAGCAGTTCGAGTTTTCGGCGGCACACCGGCTGCATTGTGCCGCGCTTTCGGATGAGGAAAACCGCCGCACGTTCGGAAAATGCAACAATCCCAACGGGCACGGTCACAATTACGTGCTGGAGGTCACGGTGTGCGGGGAGCCCGCGGCCTCGACGGGGGTGGTGCTGGCTTTGCCGGCGTTTGAGCGCATCGTGCAGCGGGAGGTGATCGAGCGGTTGGATCACAAGCACCTGAACGTCGACACGGAGTTGTTCGCGACGCGCAATCCGAGCGTCGAGAACATCGCGCGGGTGGTGTGGGAGCTGCTCGACGGTACGCTGGGGCCGGTGCGTCTGGCCAACGTGCGGGTGTACGAGACCGCCAAAACCTGGGCGGACTATGCGGCGGTCGAGTGAGTGTGCCCGCGCGGGGGCGGGGTGTGCAATTGGCGTTTCCGGTGCGATTTCGGTAGGCTGGTGGGGACACAGCCCCAACCCGTTCGATCACAAGGGAGACCATCATGTTCGGAAGCGAGAACGTTCCCATCACTCCCGGAATGCAGCGTTACATCGACCAGAACAACGCCTACCTCGCCGCGCGGGACAAATATATCCGCGACGTAGTCAAGAAGTGGAAGTTCGACACGATCGCGGTACACGGGCTCTATAGTGTTCAGGATGCGATCGAGGACTACCAGGGCGCGATCATCGAGCCGGTGTTCATGAGCTCGTCGCAGGCGTACCGGGATTCGGACGAGATGGCGGCCGCCCTGGGTTATCTGATTCCGACATGGTGCTACTCGCGTATCGCGAATCCGTCGACCTACTATTACGAATGGACGCTGGCCCTGCTCGAGGGTTACGGTTTCGATGGTGAGACGTCGTGCTGCTCGACCTCCTCGGGGATGGCCGCCATCATGACCGCGGTCCAGCCGTTTCTCGTGCATACGAAACACGATGTGCGCGAGCCGCGTAATTTCCTGGCGACGGCCCAGTGTTACGGGGGCACGTTCCAGCAGTTCAACGTGCGGATGATGCAGGAACGCGACATCGAATGTCGCTGGATCACCGATCCGACGAACATCGACGAATGGGCGGCGAAAATCGACGAGAACACGCGCTTCCTGTATGGGGAGCTGCCGAGCAACCCCGGGCAGGGGTTTTTCGATATCCAGGCGGTGGCGGACCTCGCCCACAGTCACGGCCTGCCGCTGATTTGCGATACGACGGTCGCGTCTCCGGCGTTGCTGCGGCCGTTGTGCCACGGGGCGGATATCGTCGTGCAGAGCGCCACGAAGAGCTTGACGACCAGCGGTTTCGGCGTTTGCGGGGCCGTGATCGCCCGGCGCAACCTCGTGTGCAACCTCGACAACGAAGACCTCAAGAAGGATTTCGCGCTCTACGTGAAGTACCTGCCCAATCGTGACTACGGCCCGAACCTCCACCCGATGCAGGCCGTGTTGACGCTCAACGACATGCGCACGCTGCGATCGAAGATGGACCTGATGAGCCGCAACACGATGAAGGTCGCGGAGTTTCTCCAGAAACATCCGGTGGTCGAGAGTGTCGCCTACCTCGGGCTGCCCGACCATCCGCTCCACGAGCTGGCCAGCAAGTACATGTGGCTCGTCGATGCCGAGTATGACGAGCAGTACGGCAAGCCGGTCAACCGCTACGGGCACCTGATGTCGTTTTGCGTCAAGGGTGGGGCCCAGGCCGCCCGCAAGTTTTTCGACGGGCTGGAGCGCATCTGGCGGGCGACCGACTTGGGCCGCATCAAGAGCGTCGCGACGATCCCGGCGATTTCCACGCACCAGCAGCAGGGCGAGGAAGGACGCAAACTCGCACACATCCCGCCGAACATGGTGCGTCTGTGCGTCGGCGCGGAGCATCCCGACGACATCATCGCCGATCTCGACCAGGCGTTGAGCGCGGTGGGGTCGAAGGTGAGCGTGGCGGCGGGAGCGTAGGGGCAGGCCCGGCGCCGGGTCGTCCGCGGCGGTCGGGGCGGAAAAAGAGACAACATGGGCGGTTTCGAGTACGAACGCGGACATCTGCACTGCGAGGGGGTGTCGGCGGCGGAGATCGTCGACCGGTACGGTACGCCGGTATATGTGTATTCGGGTGCGGAGCTGCGCCGGCGTGTGGCGGAGTTCCGGGAGGCGTTCGCCGCGCTCGACCCGCTGATCTGTTTTTCCGTCAAGAGTTGTCCGAACACGCACATTTGCCGGCTGCTGCGCGAAGCCGGTTGCGGGTTCGACGTGGTGAGTGGGGGGGAGTTGTTTCGCGTGCTGCGGGCGGGGGCGGACGCGAAGCGGGTGGTGTTCGCGGGCGTGGGCAAGACGGAGCGGGAGATTCGCGAAGCCATCGCCACGGGCGTCGGGCTGGTCAACGTCGAGTCGCAGGCGGAACTCGAGCAGATGATCGCGATTGCGGGCGGGGCCGGGGTTACGCTCGACGCGGCGATCCGCGTCAACCCGGATGTGGATGCGCATAGCCACGAATACACGACCACGGGCCGGAAACAAACCAAGTTCGGCATCGACTTCGACCAGGTTCCGGAGGTTTTTCGGCGTTTCGGGCACAGCCGGTCGGTACGTTTGCGTGGGGTTCATGTGCACCTGGGTTCGCCGGTGAGCGATCCGGGGGTGTTTGCGCAGGGTGTGGGGCGTGTGCTGGAACTGACGGAGGCGCTGCGCGGGGAGGGGTTCGGGATCGACACGTTCGATATCGGGGGTGGCTTCGCGGCGGCCTATCGGGATGGTGACGCTCCGTCGCCCGCGGACTACGCCCGCGTCCTCGTTCCGCTGCTGCGTGATCGTGGTTTGCGATTCATTTTGGAACCGGGGCGGGCCATCGCGGCCAACGCCGGCGTCTTGCTTGCGCGCGTATTGCGGGTCAAGCGGTCGGGAGGGCGGCGGTTCGTCATTGTCGATGCGGCGATGAACGACCTCATCCGCCCCGCGCTCTACCAGGCGTATCACTTCGTCTGGCCCGTGCAGGCGGATGGTTATGTACCGGAGTCGCGCGGCGGGGAGCAGCCTTTCGAGGCGCTGGAGGTGTGCGATATTGTCGGGCCGGTGTGCGAGTGTGGCGATTTTCTCGCGCGCGAGCGGGCCATTCCCCCGGTGCGACGGGGCGAACTGCTCGCCGTGTTCTCGGCGGGCGCGTACGCGATGTCGATGGCGAGCCAGTACAACTCGCGGCCACGGGCGGCCGAGGTGCTGGTTTGCGACGGGCGAGCGCGGCTGATTCGCCGGCGGGAGACCTGCGAAGACCTCGTCCGGCCGGAGGAGGAAATCGAACCGGGGGGCTGAGCGCGCGGGTGACTTGCCGCGAGCGGGCCGGTTGAGCCGCGTTTGTGGGGGACAGCGGCCGCGAGGGTGCCTGGCCTGGTGTAGGGATCGGCACGCGGCGCGGGGGGTTGAACGCAATCGGTCATGGGTCGCCGGGCATTCGTGCGGCGTGTATCTGGTCAGGTTCGTATGAGCCGGTCATACTTGCACGCGCGGTGGCAGGCGGCCGCCGGCGGAGCGGGTCGGCCGAGCGCGACCCATCCAGGTCACGAGAGCATGCACGATGGAAACGGACATCCTGGTTGAGAGGCTGCGGGCGGCGATCATGGGGGACGTTCGGGCGGATTCCCTGGCGCGGGCGCTTTACGCCACCGACGCCAGCATCTACGAGATTCCGCCCGAGGTTGTCGTGTACCCGCGCACGGCTGCCGATGTGGCGGCGGTCGTGCGCATTTGTGGCGAGGAGGGCATCCCCCTGACGCCGCGCGGTGCGGGTACCGGCCTGACGGGCGGGGTGTGCAACCGCGGTGTGATTCTCGACATGTCGCGTTACCTGAACCGCGTGCTGGCGGTGGATGTGGATCGGCGCACGGCGCGGGTCGAACCGGGGGTGGTACTGGACGAGCTCAACGCGCGGCTGCGCCCCCACGGGTTGCACTTCTCGCCGGACGTGGCCACGGCCAGCCGGGCGACGATCGGCGGCATGATCGGGAACAATTCGGCCGGGGCGCATTCGATCGTCGTGGGGCGCACGTGTGACCATGTTCTCGGGGTGGATGTGGTGCTCTCCGACGGGTCGAGCTGGTGGTGGGGGCAGCCGGCGGCTTCGGGGGGCCGGCCGCTCGACGCGGCACGCAACAACGCGCTCGCCAGCCGATGCGAACAGACGCTGGCCGCCGTCATGGAAGAGTACGCGGACGAGATCGCGCGGCGTTTTCCCAAGGTTTTTCGCCGCAACGGCGGCTATGCGCTCGATCGGCTGCGTGTCGAAGACGGGCGGGTGAACGTCGAGCAGGTGATCGTGGGTAGCGAGGGGACGTTGTGCGTCGTGACGGGGGCGACGCTGAATCTGCTGGAGCTGCCCCGGTGTCGTGGGTTGTGCGTCGTGCATTACGGTGACCTGCTCGATGCGCTGGGTTCGGTTCCGGCGTTGCTGGGACATCAGCCGGCCGCGGTCGAACTGGTTGACAAGCTCATTCTCGACGGCTCGAAGGACAATCCGGCGATGCTGCGCCGCCGGGGGTTTCTCGAGGGTGATCCCGCCGCGATCCTGATCGTCGAGTTTTTCGGCGACGACGCGGGCGAGGTGCGGCGCCGGCTCGACGATCTCGTCAGCGACCTGAAGGCCCGCGGCATCGGCTATGCGTGGACCGTCCTGACCGATCCGGCCGGCCAGGCCGACGTGTGGGAGGTGCGCAAGGCGGGTACGGGGATTCTCATGTCGCGACCGGGCGACACCCAGCCGTACGATTTCATCGACGATTGTGCGGTCGAGCCGGCCCGGCTGCGCGATTATATCGCCCGGTTGCAGCAGATTCTGCGTGAGGAGGGTATCGACCGCACCGGCTACTACGCCCACGCGAGTGTCGGTCTGCTGCATGTGCGTCCGGCGCTGAATCTCAAGACGCGCGAGGGTGTCGAGAAGCTCCGTCGCATCGCCGATCGCACGAGTCGGCTCGTGCGTGAGTTCAAGGGGGCGATGACCGGGGAGCACGGGGAGGGGCTGGTTCGCTCGGAGTGGATCGAGCGGATGTTCGGGCCGAAGCTGGTGGAGGCGTTTGCGCGGGTGAAATCCGCGTTTGATCCGCAGGGGTTGCTCAATCCGCACAAGATCGTCGACCCGTTGCCGATGGATGCGAACCTGCGGTACGGCGAAGGTTATGCTCGCGAGGATCCGCCGACGGTGCTCGATTTTTCGGCGCACGGCGGGATGGGGGGGCTGGCCGAAATGTGCAGCGGCATCGGCGAGTGCCGCAAGCGGCTCGTCGGCACGATGTGTCCGTCGTACATGGCGACGGGGGATGAGAAGCACACGACGCGTGCCCGGGCGAACGCGTTGCGGGCGGCGTTGTCCAATCGCGACGTGCTGGAGGGGCTTTCCGACCCGGCGCTCGAGGAGGTGTTCGACCTGTGCCTGAGCTGCAAGGCGTGCAAGACCGAGTGCCCCACGGGCACGGACATGGCCAAGCTCAAGTCGGAGTGGCTCCATTGGCGCAACAAGCGCAAGGGGATGCCGCGCCGCAGCCGCCTCATCGCCCGTTCGATCGAACTGGCCGCGTGGGGCAGCCGCTTCGCCCCCATCGCGAACCTGCTGAGCCAGTCCCGCATCGGCCGGGCGTTCCTGGAGCATTTCTACGGTCTGGATCGGCGGGTGCCGATGCCGAAGTACGCCTCCGAGACGTTTCGTGA
>JALSRY010000806.1 GCA_026984555.1 Phycisphaerae bacterium | reverse complement strand
TGGCCGCCGAACACGCCACGAAGCGTCGAAAAGACAGCCGGCCGGCCACGGGTCGCGCCGCCGTCGCCGGTGAACCGGATGCGATCACGGTCGTCGGTGCCCGCCAGCACAACCTCAAGGACGTGATGGTCCGCATTCCGCGCGACCGGATGACCGTTTGCACCGGCGTGTCGGGATCGGGCAAGACCAGCTTCGCCATCGACACGGTGTACACCGAGGGGCACCGGCGGTACGTCGAGTCGCTTTCGGCCTATGCCCGGCAGTTCCTCGGGCAGATGGCCAAGCCGCGCGTCGATCACATCGAGGGACTCAGTCCGGCCATCTGCATCGAGCAGAAATCCGCCAGCAAGAGCCCGCGTTCGACCGTCGGCACGATCACCGAGATCTACGACTACATGCGCGTGCTGTGGGCCCGTGTCGGTGTGCCCTATTGTCCGGAATGCGGCGTACCGATCGGCGCACAGACCGTCGACGAAATCTGCGACCGTATCTTCGCGCTTGACGAAGGCGCTCCCATCATCGTCCTCGCCCCGGTGCGGTTGGGCGACGGCGAGACCTACGCCGCGATGTTCAACCGGCTACGCCGCTCGGGCTATACGCGGGTTCGCGTCGACGGAGAGATCCGGCAAACCGTCCAGGCGGTCACGCTCGATGCCCGCCGCAAACACCGCGTCGAAGTCGTCGTCGATCGCACGGTCGTCCGCGACCGCAACCGCGGGCGGATCACCGAGAGTGTCGAGCACGCCTTGGCGTTGGGCGACGGCGTCATGATGTTGCTCATCGAGGCGGTCGAGATCGTACGCGACGAACCCGCGGCGCAAACGCCCCGGCGGCGCCCGCGTGTGCGCAAGACGCGCGAGCGCGAGCTGCGTTTTTCGCAAAAGCTTTCCTGCCCGCGCTGTGGGACAGCCTTCGACGAGTTGTCGCCGTATCACTTCAGTTTCAACAGTCCCGTCGGCTGGTGCGAGACGTGCGAGGGGCTGGGGGTGCAACGAGGGGCCCCGCAGGCCGCGATCATCCATCGCCCACAGTGTTCGCTGTTCGACGGGGCGATCGCCGGTTGGGGAAACATCCGCCGGGCCAGCCCGCTGGGCCGGATGCTGATCGCCCTGTGCGAGCGGCTGGGCGTCGATCCCGATACACCGCTGGCCGATTGGAGCCACGACCAGATTCAGGCGCTGTTGTTCGGCACGACGGGCGAATGGATCGATGCCGGCGAAGCGTTTGCCGGCGTGCGGTTCCACTGGCGCGGGCTGTTTCCCACCATCGACGCCGCCACCCGCAGCAGTTGGCTGTTGCGTCATCACCTGGCGAACATCGTGACCGATATTCCCTGCACGGCGTGTCGCGGCGGTCGGCTGCGGCCCGACGCGGCGGCGGTCCGGCTGGGTGGTTCGAGCCGGTCATCACGCGGTCGGCGTCCCGCCGGCAGAACGATCGTCGAAGTGTGCAACCTGCCGCTGGAGGAAGTGGCCGGGTATTTCAAGTCGTTGCGGCTCGATGCCCGACAGCGCCGGATCGCCGGCGAACTGTTGCACGAGATTCGCAGCCGGCTTCGGTTCCTGATCGACGTCGGCTTGGGCTACCTGACGCTGCACCGCGCTGCGCCCACGCTTTCCGGCGGCGAGGCCCAGCGCATCCGGCTGGCCAGCCAGATCGGCTCCGGGTTGACCGGGGTGCTCTACGTGCTGGACGAGCCGACCATCGGCCTGCACCCGCGCGACACCGCGCGGCTCGTCCAGGCCCTGCGCAAACTGCGCGGGCTCGGCAACACACTGTTGTTGGTCGAACACGACCGCGACGTGATCGCCGCTGCCGACCGGGTACTCGATTTCGGTCCGCGGGCGGGGCGTCTGGGCGGGCGGATCGTCGCCGAAGGCCGGCCCGCCGAGTTGCGCCGGCCCGCGGCGAGCGCTCGATCGACCGCTCTTGCGCCGGAGGATGGGGCGGGCGACCATGACGGTCAGGGTTCGCTCACGCGCGCGTACCTCAGTGGCCGGACGTCCATTACGATCCCGGCCAACCGCCGGCCGGTGGACGCCGCCGCCTGGACGAAAGCGGCATCCCGTGCCGGCCGCCGTGGTGGCAAGCGCGGGCGAAGCCCGGCGGCTTCGTTGCCGGCGCCGGTCGATCCCGACACGCCGGTTTCGAACTGGCTCGTGGTGCGTGGCGCGCGGCAGCACAACCTGCGGGGTATCGACGTGCCGATTCCGCTCGGGCGATTCGTCTGTGTCACGGGCGTGTCGGGTAGCGGCAAGAGCTCGCTCGTGAGTGACATCCTGTACCTGCATTTGGCCCGGCACTTGCAGCGGGCCAACGTCACGCCGGGGGTCTGCGACGCGATCGAAGGGATCGGCGTGCTCGACAAGGTCATCAATGTCGATCAATCGCCGATCGGCACGACGCCGGCCAGCAACCCGGCTACGTACACCGGCGTGTTCGACTGGATCCGCGAGCTGTTCGCCCGGTTGCCCGAGAGCAAGCTGCGTGGTTGGGAAGCCAAGCGTTTCAGCTTCAATCGCCCCGGGGGGCGTTGCGACGCCTGCCAGGGGCAGGGGCAGCGTTGCGTCGAGATGCACTTCATGCCGGACGTATGGGTCGAGTGCGAAGTCTGCCACGGCCGGCGCTACAACCCCGAGACGCTCGAGGTGCGTTTCAAGGGCAAGTCGATCGCCGATGTGCTCGATCTGTCGGTTGTCGAGGCACTCGACCTGTTCGCCAACGTGCCGAAGGTTCGGCGAATGCTCCAGACACTGGCGGATGTGGGTTTGGATTATCTTCAGCTCGGACAGCCCGCGCCGACGCTTTCGGGCGGCGAGGCGCAGCGCGTCAAACTCGCCGCCGAACTGGGCAAACCGCAGACCGGGCGGACGTTCTACATCCTCGACGAGCCGACCACGGGGCTGCATTTCGACGACATCCGCAAGTTGCTCGAGGTGGTTCATCGGCTGGTCGACCTGGGTAACAGCGTGCTGGTGATCGAGCACAACCTCGACGTGATCAAGAGCGCGGACTTCGTCATCGACCTGGGCCCGGAGGCGGGCGCGGCCGGCGGGCGCGTCGTGGCGCTCGGCACGCCCGAAGAGCTCGTCAGCGGCGCAGCGCTCGCGGCGGCCCGGCCGTGCAACCCGCGGGGGTGCGGCCCGCTCGTTTCGCACACCGCGGCGGCGCTCGATGCCGTGTTGGCCGCCGGGCCACGCGAGCACCGGCCACGTTACGACCCCCGCGCACATGCCCGCGCGGAGTTGCAGGTCGAACGCCAGCGCTTCGGCGACATCGGCAAGGGCACACGCATGCCCTGGCAGGTGGACGGGCGACACTGGCACCTGCGCCAGCGGACCAACCGCGACGGCCAGCCACGCCGCTGGCAACCGGAAGCGCTGGAATACGTGGTGGATCTGGCGCAGCGGATCGGCCGGGGGCGCTTCGCACCGACCAACTGGAACAATCGCGCCAGCGTCGAAATCACCGCCCCGGACGCGCGCGTGTGGTTCCTGCACGCCCTCACCGGCGGGGAATGGCTGCTGGAGCTGTGTTTCCGCGTGCCGCGCGGCACCTTCGACTGGCGCAAGCTCGATGCCGAGCTGGGCCTGCTCACGCTCGACGAGCGCGACGACCTGGAGACCTATGGCGACTGGGCGCGGGTGGACGTGCGCCGGCGGCGCGACGGCTGTGACGCGGTTGTCGTGTACGTCTACGACCGGGCCGAAATCGACACGCCCGCGTTTCGGCGGTTCGTCAAGCGGGCCGCGGCGGCGTACTTCAAGGGCTGTGTCTGAGCAACCGGGCGATCCACCCCCGTTCGCGAAGCGCGGACCAGAGCCTGCGCTCGCGCGCCGGGCGTTTTGTGAGAAGCCCCCGCGGGTTGCAGGCGCCGGGGGCTGGCCGCCCTCGATCGGCGCGGGCCTTCCCCGCGGATGACCGGCCCGAGTGTTTCGTCATTGCGAGGATTTCTCGATCAGCCGCAGGCGCGTCGGGGGTTCACCGGGCTTGTTGTCCACGATGATCTTGCGGACGCGGGCCAGAACACGCTCGAACGTTTGCAACCGGAGCCGGTCGGCGGTGACACGCGGCGATCGGCGGTACTCGGCCAGCAGCTTGACGAAACTGTCCGCCGCCGCGCGGGCCTCGGCGAGGCGCTGTTCGCGGTAGGCCCGGGCCTGTTCGACCGCCTTGGCCGCATCGCCACGCGCCCGGGGGAGAATCCGGTTGGCTTCGGCGACGGCGCGATCGACGGCCCGTTCGCCGTCTTTCTTGGCGCTGACCACTTCCTTGAACGCGGCGATGATGGCGCGTGGCGGGTCGATCGAATCGAGGTTGGCGGCGACGAGGTGGACGCCACACCCGTACTTGTCGAGCAGCGTCTGGGCGCGGGTGCGGACGACCGTTTCGAGCTGGGCCTTGGCGGAGGTGAGGGCGTCGTCCACGGAGAGCCCGCCCAGCTCTTCGATGAGGGCGCTTTGCACCGTGGCGCGCACGAGCTCGTCGGGGTTGTCGCACGCATAGAGGTAGGCCACCGGGTCGATCACCTGGTACTGCACGGCCATCGTGACCTTCAGGATGTTCACGTCGCCGGTGAACATGTCGCTGGCCGGGCTGGCCTGCATCGCCCACAGCTCGCCACGCGCAATCGCCTCGCGGAGCCGCGGCGTCATGCCCACCATCAGGCGGCGGACCTCGGTCGTCTTGGGGATCTCGACCTGGCAGATCGGCCAAGGTGGGGCCCAGTGCAGGCCCGGCGCGACGCCATAAGGCGGTGTGCGTTGTGTCGCGGGCACCTTTCCGAACCAGCGCACCACGCCGCGCTGGTCGGGCTGAACGAAATAGAACCCGCTCAGCGCCCAGGCCGCCAGCGCAACGAGCACCCCGAGCACGATGAGCCCGGCTCGCACGCGGTGCTCGGGCTCAGTTTCCGGCGGGTTGACTGGCGGGGTGGCGCTCATCGGGGGCCTCCGCTGCGCCGCCGCGAACCGGCGCGGCACGGTTCAGCAGTCGCAGGAACTCGCTGTCGGACGACAGGATCAGCGTCGTCGTCTCGTCGAACGTCTTTTCGTATGCTTCCAGGGTGCGCAGAAACTCGTAGAAATCGCGGTCCTGGTCGAACGCCTCGGCGTAGATGCGGGCGGCCTCGGCGTCGGCGGCGCCGCGGGTCTTGGTCGCCTCTTCCTGGGCCTTGGCGAGAATCTCGTCACGCTCGCGGTCGGCCTGGGCACGAATCTCCGCAGCCTTCTGCTCGCCTTCCGAGCGATAGCGGGCGGCGATCGTCTCACGCTCGGCCCGCATCCGGTCGAAGACGTTTCGCCGATTCTGTTCGGGGAAGTTCAGCCGCGAGATGCGCACATCGACGACTTCGATGCCGTAGTTTGCGACACGCTGCTGGCAGCGCTCGAGGATGCCCTCGGTGAATTCCTCCCAACCGCGTCGTTTCGCGTCGGTCGAGATGAGCACGGAAAAATCGGTTCGCCCCAGGGCCGAGCCGAGCTCGGACAGGACGACATCGGCCAGACGGGCTTCAGCGCTGCGGCGGTCGCCCATTGTCTTGAGGAACCGCAGCACGGCTTGTGGATCGGGCTTGATCCGCCAGCAAGTGAACGTCGTGACGACCACGTTCTTGCCGATGCCGGACTGTTTGTCTTCGGTGAGGTACTCCTTGTCGGGTTGCCCCGGAGCGGGCGTCTCGAGCACCATCAGCCGGTTGTCGAGCCGCACGACCGTGTCGATCGGCCACGGGTACTTGAACCCCAGCCCCGGCTCGATCCGCGTGCGCAGCGGGTCGCCGAAACGCGTCACGATGGCATACTGCGTCTGGTCCACGGCGAAAAAACACGTGGAACCCCAGGCGAGCAGGCCGACCACGATGAGGAGTACGAGCCAGCGCATGTCAAACCTCTCCTGCCGCGCGTAACACCAAGGGTGTTCTCCACCGTTCGGCGTCTCGGGTGGGGCGGGTTCTTGACCCGCCGAGTCGCGGGCGCCGCGCCTGTGCCACCGGGTACAAGATGGCACCGGCTTGAGAAACAATCCTAGCGCATGTCGCCGCCGGTGGTCGGCC
>JALSRY010000805.1 GCA_026984555.1 Phycisphaerae bacterium | reverse complement strand
CCCGTCGCCGTTGCCACCCGCGGTCGTGGGCGGTGCTTCGATCTCGGCGATGGTCTTGTTCGACGTCTCGGCCGTGTTGTGATCGGGTTGGCGTTGGTCGCTTCGCGTCGCTTTCTTGTCACGCTGCATGGTCGAATCCTGTGAGTTCGAACGTTGCCGGTTCCCGCCTCGCCACTCGGGCTACGCCACGCCGGCGGCGAAATCTCCCGAGCGCGGTTTCCTCTCCCGGGGGGGCGGTTCGTCCCCGACGCGGTTCCTCTGCGCCCCGGGCGATATGCCCGAGCCGGTGCCCTTGGATATCGGCTTGTTTTGCGCGGCGGCTTGACGGTCGGTTCACAGACGGTTCGCCACGGGCGTTTTTGGCCGGTTTTGCGCTCTTCCCGACGCCCGCGAACGCGGTCGGCATTCCCACTTCGGGCAGGCCACGCGTCGAGCCAACCCGACGTTACGCCGGACGCCCCGCCACCGGACCGGCCGCGACCACGAAACATTCGCGGGGGGAGGCCATTTTTCGCCGCGGCGCAACTTCCACGGGCGCAAAGGCTACCGAGCTTGTTGACAGGGCGTTGACAGTGCCGATCCCCCGAGGGTTTTTGACCGCGTGCGACACGCCAACTATGGTAGCTTGGCGGTCGTGGCCGGTGATGACGCCGGTCGCTTGGGCCGGTGGAAGGCGGGGGGCTTCCACGGCGGTGACCGCCGCCGGCAGCCGCGCGGCATCGCCCGCGACGCAGCCAGAACCCTGTCCGAAGCGCAGGGAGCCCAAACCATTGCGCATCAAGGAGTCTTGCGGTGGCTTTTGTGTCCGGACCCGTCTCGTATCAACGTTTTTTCGTCACCGGGTCGATCCCGACCGACATCACCGATGAGCTGGTCGCGGCGATCCAGAGCCGGGCATTCGGCCGGCTGGCGCCGACTGCGGACGACGTGCAGCTTGGCTGGATCGGCCCGCGGCACTTGTTCGAAACCGACATCGTCGCCGAACACATCGCCTGGGGGCGCTTCGTGCATCTCGCCGTGCGTGTGGATCGCCTCGCCGCCCCGCCGAACGTGGTGCGCAGCTATGTTCGGATGGAAGAGGAGGCCGCGTTGCGGGCCAGCGGGCGGGAGTACCTGAGCCGCGCCGAGCGTCGCAAGGCGAAAGAGGCCGCGGTCCTGCGAGCCGAGGAGGAGGCCCGCGCGGGAGGGTTTCGGCGGATGCATGCCTACCCGGTGCTGATCGACCTGGAAGGGGCGGCGGTGTACGTGGGCGGGCTGGGGGGCAAACTGGGCGAGCAGGTCATGCAGTTGTTTTCGGACACGTTCGGGCGGGCGCTCGAACCGGCCGATGCCGAACATGTCGCCACACGGCTGATGCTGGCGGCGCGCAACGCCCGGGCGCTCGAGCACCTGCGGCCGTCACACCTCGTGGACCCACCCGAAGGGTTCGCCCCGGAAGCGACCGACTTCACAGCGCTCGATTTGAACTATCTCGGTCGCGAGTTGTTGACGTGGTTGTGGTTTCGCACCGATGCGGACGAGGGGCCGCTCAAGCTCCGCGACGGCGCCGAGATCACCGTGATGCTCGACCACACGTTGCGGCTCAAATGTGATTTCGGGTTGAGCGGGACGGACGTGATTACGGCCGACGGCCCGACCAGCCTGCCCGAAGCCCGCGCGGCGCTCCAGATCGGCAAGCAGCCGACCAAGGCGGGGCTGATCCTGGGCGGTCCGCTGGGCGAGTTCCGGCTCACACTCGATGCCCTGCGCATGGCTGTTTCCGGTCTGATCCTGCCCGAGCCGGACCAGGAGCAGGACGCCCGCGGCCGAATCGAGCAGCGCTTCGAGTCCGTGACCGACGCCGCCGACCTGCTCGATGCCCTTTTCGAGTTGTTTCTCGGCGAGCGGACGTCAAAAGACTGGAACCGCATCGTGCGCGAGATGTCCGAATGGGCCGGTGGCCGGGAGCGCAAACCGGCGCTGCGCATCGGTTGAACCCGCTGCGCCGGTAGCCGCCCGCGGATCGGACCTCGTACCGGCCTGTCGAATCAACACAGGGCCAGGTACGCCGCCACGAAATACACGGCGATACGGATACGATTGGGTGTCCACACGAACCACATCTTTCCGCCTCCTCAAGGCGTGTGCGTGCCGTCTGGCAAGCACGGTCCGGCGGGACTGAACGGATGCCGGGTGGCGAATCACCCGCAGCCGCGCGGTCCCGAACCATTTCATTCAAGGCTCGCGGCGGCGCAAAATCAACGTGGTCGGTAGTGAACGTTCCGGGTCTGATAAGAGTTCCCGCGCCGCCGGCGCAACGAACGCGGGGCGCGCCGGAAGGCACACCCCGCGTGGTGCATCGCCGGATTCGCGCGGCGTGCCGCGAGTTACGGACAGGTATCGCCGTAGTGCGCCAGCAGGATCGACAAATCGGACAGGCCCACGCAGCCGTCGCCGTCGAGATCGGCGGCGACGATGTAGCCCACATCTCCTTCGCAAAGGTTGTAGCTGGCCAGCAGAATCGACAGGTCGGCCAGATCGACGACACCGTCGCCGTTGAGATCGCCCGGTGAAGACAGGATGTACTCGACGGCGCGGGCGCGTTCGACGAAGGTGGCGTCGCCGTTGCCCTCGGCCCAGATGATGGTTTCGCCGTCGTCGAGATAATCACCGTCGCCGTTGAGATCGACGAGCCGGACGAGGTTATCGGTATCGCCGGTATCCGAACCGTTCGAGGTCATCATGATCTCGTGGTTCGGGCCGATGGCGATGCCGAAGGTCGAGCTGAAGCCATAGCCGGCGGGCAGGTGCGTTTCGTCCCAGACGGCCTCCACTTCCGATGCGTCGTCGATGGTGCCGCTGTCGTTGAGATCGGTGAGTTTGAAGAGCACCTGCGGCGTGCCGGAGAGGTCGATCACGTAGAGGCTCGTGCCATCGGTGGCCAGCGCGGAGAAGATGCCCACGCCGAAGCCGCTGGATTCGTCGATGAAGATGTTGAACTCGTCGGACTTGATTTCCCCGTCGCCGTCCTCGTCCTTGGCCCGCATGATGGCGTCGGAGCCGCCGCCCATCGAATCGGCCCAGTAGGCGGCGTTGCCCATGAACACCAGCTCGAAGCCGGCGGAGCTCGTCATCAGGTTTTGCACGTCCATCCACAGGGTGGCTTCGCCGTCGTCGTTGGCGTCGCCGTCGTTGTTGAGATCCACGGTCCGGTAGATCGCGTCCACGGGCGTGCTGGTGGTGCCGGCGTTGTAGATGTAGACGGCGCCGTCATCACCCTGCCATACGCCGTTCGGGGCGGTGAGCGTGTATCCCTCCGCGTTGGCGTTGGTGAACCACGGGCCGAACTCTCCCGGGTCGGCGGCGTCGCAGTCGTGGTTGAGATCCTGGAGCCAGAACACCCCGTCGGTGCCCGGGTTGCCGTAGAAGATCCGCCCGTCAACCGACTGGAAAATCGTCGCCACATCGTTCGTGTTGTCGTTGGGATCCTGGTAGTAGACGATCGCTTCGTTGAGGTCGCTGGCGTCGCCGTCGCCGTTGAGATCGCGCGTCAGGTAAATCGCGTCCATCGACTGGTCGCCGACGAGCACGCCTCCGACGCGAGCATCCAGCGGCGGCTTGTCGGCCAATCCCACACTGGCCGCCGTTACGAACGCGATCACCGCTACGGAGCCTGCAATCCAGTACATCGCTCTCATTCTCGTCCTCCTTCAACGTGTTCAAGAACCTGTCATTTCCCCACGACATCCGGGACATGCCGCCACGGCGAGCCGGAATGCTCGCAAGACGATCCGCAGCGACCGAATGTTGCCCCCGGCATGCCACCAAATCGGACATGATTGGTGTGTCTGCTACCCTAGGCTAACCCGCGGTGAGCGCCCGTAGCAAGGCTTTTTTTCGGTCCGCGAACATGGCGGCCGTGCGTGTCGGTGCAGCGTCGCGCGGCGAAGTGGGAATCCGCGCCTAACCACCGGCGTCGGTTCGTGTCCAGTCCCGCGGCGCTTGCGACTGGCAAGCCGCCGAACCGGTTGGTTTACTCTGTGGAGGTGCTGATATGGGCCTGGTAGAAGCGATCATCAGCCTGGTGATGGGCATCCTGAACTTCATCTTCTACTTTCTGTAGGATCGAATCGACGGGGCCGGGCCGTGGCCCCATCGTCGCGCCGGGCAGAGGCGCCCGGTGTGCATGTTTCACCCGCGAGACGACATCGGGCCGCCGTGCCCGGTGTCGTTTCTGCGCAATTCCCCCTCCCGCAGCGACGGCCTCGCGGCGCAGTGCCCGGCCGTTGCGGTCAGCCCGCCAGGAGCTTTTCAATATCTGCTGAGAATCCCGAGCGAAGCTTGTTCATGGCCCGGGCTTCGAGTTGGCGGATGCGTTCTTTCGAGACGCCGAACGAACGCCCGATTTGTTCCAGCGTGTGCGGTTCGCGGTATTCGCCGAGCCCAAACCGTTGGCGCAGGATCGATCGTTCGCGGTCGTCGAGGATGTCCAGCATGCGATCGACGGCATTGCGCAGCGAGGGAAGATAATCCGATTCACGCTCGTCGGCCGACTGGCCGGCAAGGTGTTCGAGAAACTCCTCGCGTCCCGTCTGGTAGCGGTCGTAGTGATGTTTGTGCTCGGGGACCGTGCGGGCGTAGTTGCGGATGATCGCCCAGGAAGCGTAGGTGCTGAACTTGAACCCCCGCCCGTAGTCGAACTTGTCCACCGCCCGCATCAGCGACATGTTCCCGTCGCTGACGATCTCGAAAAAGTCCCGGTTGTACGAGGCGTGACGCTTCGCGATGCTCACGACCAGCCGCAAGTTCGCCTCGATGATGCGGCCTTTGACCCCGTCGGCGTCGGCCAGCAACCGCTCGATCGCGTCGATCTCGCGCGCCGTCGCCGTCTCCGGGTCGAGCGTAGCACGCGCCTGGTCCGCCTTGTACTTCAAGTAGTTGAACTTGCGGAACAACGCCCGCTCACCTTCCGGCGACAACAGCGGCAGCCGAAACAGTTGCGCGATGTAGGCCGGCAGGCCGGCGGGGATTCGCCGTTTGGACGTTGCATCACTGTAAGGGGACGCCGCCGCCGGATCGTGCAAGATCGTTTCGTCGGCGTCGGGCGAGAGGAACTCGTCGCTGGGAACGTACTCGATCTTGCGCGCTTTCAGCTCGCGTGCCCGCATTTCGGTCAGCGTGCGGTAGAGTGCTTTCGCCGAGCGGCGAAAACGCTTTGCCAACGCCGCCACCGATGCCCCATCCTGATACGCTTCCCAGATCTTGAGCCGGTCGTCGTCCGCGTCGACATCGAGCCTGGAGCGGTTGAACACGCCCGCGCGCGGATGCGCCCGATCGTAGTTCCTCAGAATCAGCCGGATCGTCTCGACCGCGCGTCCACACTCCGCCGCGATCACCCGCGCCACCGCGTTGACCGAGCGCTCGCTTCCTTCCGCCAGCTCCCGCGCCCGGTCGACGATCCGGGCTCGCTCGGCCTGCGTCAACTGCGAGAACGACGCACCGCGGGAGACGAGCGCGGCGTTGGCCGCCACGAACCGCCGCACACATCGTTCCGGAAAGACCAGCCGCACGCGCCGATCGGCCATCCGCACGCGCCATCCGACCAGCCCCCGGCGATGCCAGCGGAAAATCGTCTTCGTGCTCACGTCGAACCGCTGGGCCAGCTCACTGACGGTGTAGAGCCGCTCGGGCCAACACCCGACAACCAGCCCCGCGTTTCTCGATAGCTCCTCTGCCAATGCGACGAGGTCCGCACGGATCGTCTCGGCATCGAGCAGCGGGGCCTCGGATACGTCCGACTCACGGACGGGAGCCTGGTACCCGGTCAGGGCGTGAACGACAAAGTCGAAGGGGTACATGTGATCCGCGTCGATCACGGAGAGCACGAACTCGATCCCGCAAAGCTCGCGAAACACGAGTCGGCGTGGACTGCGCGACAACTGGGCGGCCAGTTTGGCAATCTCCGGGGACCGATACTTGTTCATCACACTTCCTCGCGATGACGCGTCTCGCGCTACCCCGCCGAGCCAAGGGGCCTCCGCCAAAGATCATAGTACCGCCCAACGGGCGATACCACGGCTC
>JALSRY010000804.1 GCA_026984555.1 Phycisphaerae bacterium | reverse complement strand
ATCTCGGGCGTGCGCTCGAGGTGGCCCGGGAAGCGGGCGTGTGGATCCTGGGCTCGAGCGAGCACGCCGAGCACGATGTTGCGACGATTCCACGGGACCGTCCGTGGCTGCTCGTGATCGGCAACGAAGCCCGCGGGCTGCGCCGGATGACCCTCGAGCGGTGCGACCAGCTCTGCTGCATCCGGGCGCGCGGCAGCATCAGGTCGCTCAACGCGTCCGTGGCGGCGGGAATCCTGATGGCGGCCTTGGTGGGTCCGTCCGTCAGTTGATTCCGTGCAGCATGGGTTTGAGCTTGCGCAGCAGCAGGAGCATCAGCACCGTCGCCGAACCCGCCACAATCGCGAAGATGGCGAAATACTGCGTGGGGGTCATCGTGCCCCAGGACTCGGCGATCGTGTGTGCGAGGAAATTCGCACACGCTCCGGAGGTGAAGAACCACAAGCCCATGAACAGGCCGACCAGCTTGGGCGGGGCGGCCTTGGTTACGAGCGAGAGCCCCACCGGCGAGAGGCACAACTCGCCGATCGTCAGCAGCAGGTAGAACAGGATCAACCACCCGATGCTCACCTTGAGCAGGGAAGACCGGCGGTAGAGCTCGGTGAGGGCTTTGCGGAAGCCGGGCTCGGCGCCGGCGGCGAGCAACTGCTGGCGGTAGCGTTCGGGGATCACGTCGGTGGCGGTGTATGTGCCGGTTTTCGCGTCCCAGGTGATGAAATCGGGCAGTTTGTCGACCGGCTCGATGTTACGGTACTGGGGGGGGATGGTCACCTGGACCTGCCACGTGGCGTTCTTGGGCAGCTTGCCCTTGCGTTTGAGTTCGCGCGTTTCGGCGTCCTTCTTCTCGGCGAGTTCGACGAGCTTGTCGATCGCGTCGTGGTAGGGCTTGGGGCTGGAAACCCCGAGGGCGCGCATCCAGTCGAGATCAGGCAGGACGCCCTTCATTTTCAGTTCGCCGTTTTCGTAGCGCAGCCGCGTCGCACCGTAGTAGACGCGCGCGTCGGGATCGTCCGGGTTGGACAGGGTGTAGACGCGGTGTTGTTCATCGACGCGGAATTGCGCCGGCAAATGATCCAAGGTCGCGCTGGTGGGCTGGTTTTCACGGGCAGCGGAGGCGAGCATCGCCCCGTAGGCCAGCGTCGCGAAAAACACCCCCATGGCCATCTTCATCGGTGTCGATGGCTGAAGGTGGCGTTTGTCCAGCCACGTCCACAGCCACGCGAACACCGGGGCCAGCACGATGATGAAAAACGGGTTGATCGACTGCGTTTGTTCGGCCGTGATGTGGAAATCACGCCATGTGGTTCTTGCGGCGGTGGCGACGGGCTGCGAGGCGGCGGCCGCGGCGTGGAACGAATCGGGCAGCACCACTTGCGGCGCGTGGGCCTTGAAGATGTAAAGGTTGCTGTGTTTTTCGGCCCAGAGGTTCATCACGTTCGCGGCTTGCTCGAAGCCCACCCAAAACAGCACGACGAACAGGCAGATGACGACGAGGACGATCGTGCGGTCGCGATAGACGTAGCTGGGGACTTCGTCGCCGGCGTTGGGGTCTTTTTCGGGAGCGGGCAGTTCGGCGCCGCAACGCTCACAATGGTGTGCGTCGGGGTCGTTCTGCGCCCCGCACTCGGGGTTGGGACAGAAGACGGCGCCCGTCGCGGCGCCGGCCTCCTTGGCGGCTTCGATCTCTTTTTCGCGGTCTTCGGCATCCTCCGCCGCGATCTGGCGTGTCCGGCGTTCGACCGCGCCCATTCCGAACAGGTAGACAATCAGGCCGAGCACCATGCCGACGCCGGCGGCGGCGAAGCCGTAGTGGTAGCCGTAACTGCCGCGTAACCAGCCACAGATGAGGGGGCCGATGAACGCACCGAGGTTGATGCCCATGTAGAAAATGGTGAAAGCGCTGTCGCGGCGTTCGTCGCGTTCACGGTACAGCGATCCGACCTGCGTCGAGATATTGGGCTTGAGGAAGCCGCACCCGGCGATCAGGAACCCGAGCCCGCCGAAGAAAAAGGGCAATGGTTCGAAAGCGAGCAGGAAATGTCCGATGGCCATCAGCACCCCGCCAATCACGACCGACCAGCGGGCGCCGATGAACTTGTCGGCGATCCAGCCGCCGACGATTGGTGTGGCGTACACCAGGCCGGCGTACCAGGCCATGACCTTCGAGGCGTGCTCCTGGTTCCAGAACAGGTAGTTGACCATGTACAGGACCAGTAGCGCTTTCATCCCGTAGAAGCTGAACCGCTCCCACATTTCGGTGAAAAACAGCGTGAACAGGCACGTGGGATGACCGAGGATTTCGCTCGACCGCTGCTGGTCGGCGCCGAAGCCCGCTGGCGGTGGTATGGGGCCACTGATCGAATTGGACACGACTGGACTCTCCCTGATCGGCTCGCAAGCTCCCCGGTCGGCGGGCGACGGGTGTTCCGCCGAACCGGGCTGACGTATGGCAACGACCGGCGGGCGGGGCGTATGGCCGGCGAGCCGCGCCGATCCAAGCGTGCGTGCCGGCGTGCCAGGTTTCCCGTTCCCCGAGTCGTCGAAAACGAGCGATGCACCCGGATGTCGCGACGCATCACCCGCGAGAGCAGACAAAACGCCCGCACAGAATACGGGAATCCCGGCGTCGCGGCCAGATGGACGAAAGCCGACGTGACGCTGGGCGGGCTTCACCCGGCGGTGCCGGCTGTCCGGGGGGCGGCGTCCCCCGGCGAGCGTCCAGCGGTACCTGGAGTCGGTTGGCTGCGTTGTCGGCGCAGGAAGTGCCCTGTCCCGCTCATGGTTGCGCGCGGCGGGGAGGGCTGGGTCAACCGAACTGTTTGACCAGGTGGTGCCACATTTCGCCGCCGTACTCCCAGAAGATGTCGATTACGCCCATGAGGCTGCCGCCGGCGATGACGCCCGAGGCGACAGGGAAGGTGTAGTCCTTGGCGAGACGTGGCCAACCTTTTTCGACGATCAGGCCGATCACGGCACCGATGAAGAACAGGACGCTCAGGTACCAGTGGAATGTCCAGGCCAGGCCGAGGCCGGCCGCGGAGGGCATGTAGCCCTGCCACCGGGGAAACAGTTTGCCGGCCAGGGGGATGAGAATGCCGACGAGTCCGCCAATGATGATCGACCAGGTCTTGACCGGCCCGAGGGATGCCAGGCCCTTGGCGAGCACGTGGGCGACGGCCGCCCATACCTGGGCCGAAGGGGCGGGGAAAGTGTCACTACCGAGCACGCTGGCGTCGGGAACGAGGGCCTGGAATGCCACCACCGAGACGAGCGTGCCGATGAAAATACCGGAGAACTGCGCCAAGAACTGCTTGCGGGGGTGGGCGCCGAGGAGGTACCCGCTCTTGAGGTCGGTGAGGAGGTCGCTCGAGGAGTCCGCGGCGCCCGCGGTCACACACGCGCTCATGAGGTTCACGTTCATCTGTCCGGGACGGATGGCGCCGAAAGCGAGCTGGGTGATCTTGCCCATCGCGCCCACGGGGGTCATGTCGGTTTCGCCGCAGACGCGGCAAGCCACCAGCGCCAGGGCAAACGACATTACGACGGCCAGCACGGTGAGCCAATAGGGCATGCCGAAGGTGGACTTGGCGAGATAGGCCAGCCCGACGGTTCCCACAAGCTGGCCGGCGATGAACCACGAGGCGGGTGTTTCGATCGCGGCCAGCGGATCATCCTGGCTGCGTTTCTTGAAGAGTTGCCCGAGGTCCGCGAAAGCTCGCAACGCAGACCGCCACTGGAAAGCGAACGACAGCAGGCCGGATGTGACCATACACGCCGCGCCGCCCCAGAGCGTCCAGTGGACGACCTCCCGATATCCGTTGCCCGTGTTTACGCCGTTGTGTTGGAGGATCGGCACGTACACCATCCAACAGAGCACGGCACCGACCAACATGCTCAAGCAGACGCGCATGCCGGTGATGGCGCCGGCCGCGACAAAAATCGAATCCCAAGCGAATTCGACCGTGCGACCCTGCCATGCGGGGCTGACCGCGAGGTCGTTCAACCGGCCGAGCAGGCTGCCGAGCTCGAACCGGGCCAGGGTCTTGCTGACCAGATGGAGCCCGGAGTTCCAGAACTCGACGAGGGCCGCGATCACGGCGGCGATGCCCAGCGCGGCGGCAGACTGCATTCCTTTGCCTCCGTGAGAGTGGAGCGCCCGCAGGGTTTCCGCTGCTGCCGTGCCGCTGGGGAAGCGCAGTTGCTCGATGTTGATCATCTGGCGTTTCATCGGGATGGCCATCGTGACGCCGAGGATGGCGAGGAAGAACACCCACGCCATGAGTGTCCAGATGGGGATCGACGCATGGTTGACCAGGATGTAGGCCGCGATGGCGGATACGAGCGTGCCGCCGGTGGAATAACCGGCGGAGCTGGCGCACGACTGCATGCAGTTGTTTTCGAGGATGGTCATGTTCGATCGGGCCAGGCCGATGCGGTAGAACGTGGTCCAGATGGCATACGAAAGGATGCAGGCCGTGATCGCGACGCCGAAGCCCCAGCCGGTTTTCAGGCCGATATAGAGGTTGGTCAGCGAGAGGATCGCACCGAGCACGGAGCCCATCACGACCGACCGCACCGTGAGCTGGAGCATGCGGTCGCCACGGCCGGTGTAGACCTGCTCGAACCACTGGCGTTCGATTTCCTCGGGGGTGCCCTGGAAGCCCTCGATGGGCAGCTCGAAATCTGTGAGCGGTTGGCCGCAGCGAACGCAAAAAGTAGCGTCCGGTGCGTTTTCGCAACGACACGTTTCATTCGGGCAGGTACGCGGCGCGGCGGGGGGGGTACCGTTTGGTGGGGGCGCGGCGGGCGGCGGGCTGGGGCGTTCGTTAGGTGACGAGCCAGCGGTGGCGGCGTGGTCGTTGTCGCCGAGCGGATCGTTGTGTGGGGGGCGTGGTTCGGCGGGCGTGGGCGGGTGCTCCTCGGGCATGTAGCCAATCCTCCTTGTGCGAAGCCGGGATTGTGCGCCGCGCGAAACGAACCCGCAAGCGGTTCAGCCCTGCGGGAATGGAACGAGCCGGGCGATCGCAACGCCACCGCTTTCGGCTTTGTCCGCCGGCGTTCCCCAAACTGGTTTCGGCATTCCCCGATACGTGACCTCGCTGGCTGGTTGGAAACAGCGGTCGAGATCGCCGGACATCGAGCTCGCGATTGTCCCGGCGGAAGGGCAGGGCAATCGCAAACTCGTTGGTTTCCGCTTCCTCCAAGAACGTGACCAGTGCTGGCGAGCCGGAATCAGTGGTCGAGATTCCCGGTATCGACTTTACGATTGCCTTGGGCGAAAGGGCCGCGCGGCCGCTTGACTTGCGCGGGCCGTTCGGTAATCTATCGCATGTGTCGCCATCGGTCCGGTCCGCGGATCGGCCATGCGATTCGCGTTGGCCCGGTGGGCATGAGCGCTTCGGGCCGGCTGTGGCGTCGCTGCCGCCAATAGCGTGCGTTAGGCGACGCGGCGGCGTCGTTGCCGCTGCTGAGTGGCGTGCGGTGAGGGCGTGGTCGCGTGGCTGCTGAGCGGCGTGCGGAAGGGGCGTGGTCGTATTGCTCCTGCTGCTGAGTGGCGTGCGGAAGGGGCGTGGTCGCGTTGCTGCCGCCGGCCATGTGTCGCGCGGGGGGCAGCCGTGGCGCGGCATCGCTGTTGCTGGCTGGCGGTCTGTGGCGGTGGGCAAACGCCGCATCCGTGGCGGCGGGCCACGTGTGGCAAGGGGCTGGCGCCACGTCGCCGAGCCGTGGCGGAAGCCGGGTCCGGGTTGTCACGGTCGCGACAAGCGGAGCGACAAACCGGGCACCTGGATCGCATCGGTGGCGGAAGCCGGGTCCGGGTTGTCACGGCGCGCGACGCCGAAACGGTGGCGTGTATCGCCGATTGGCGTTGTACGCGCGCTGGCGGCGAGGACGCTTGGTGCGGGGCTGACCCGCACATGAGTCCCCGATAGCTCAATTGGTAGAGCGAGCGGCTGTTAACCGCTAGGTTACTGGTTCGAGTCCAGTTCGGGGAGCTTTTTGTTCCAGTGTTCGCACCGTCGGGAGTTTGGTAACGCGTACCAGACCTCGATGGTTCGGCGATCGTGAACCAGCACCTTCTTCACCAGCCGGCGGAGAAGGTGCTTCTTTTGTGGAA
>JALSRY010000803.1 GCA_026984555.1 Phycisphaerae bacterium | reverse complement strand
GTCCACGCCGCTGGTCCTGTCGGTGCACAGTATCGTGTCGTTCGATTTCGCGGTCTCGGTGGTGCCGGGCTGGCACACGACCATTTTTCCGCCGTACTTCGTCGCGGGGGAGATCTTCAGCGGATTCGCGATGGTCAGCACACTGATCATCCTCATGCGGCGGTTCTTCCACCTGGAGCACCTGATTACGAAGAACCACCTGGAGTTGATGAACAAGATCATCATCGCCACGTCGCTGATGGTGGGCTATTCCTACGCCACCGAGTTGTTCATGGCGTGGTACGGGGGGGTGGCGGTCGAGCGTTACGTGTTCATGAATCGGGCGTTGGGGCCCTATGCCTGGGCATACTGGACGATGGTGACCTGCAACGTGCTCGTTCCGCAGTTGCTGTGGATCCGGCCGATCCGGCGCAACCCGCTGCTGATGTACCCCATCGTGCTGCTGGTGAACGTGGGGATGTGGTTCGAGCGTTTCGTGATCGTGGTGACGAGCCTGCACCGCGACTACCTGCCGTCCAGTTGGGACTATTTCTCACCGACCTGGATCGACATCGGGCTGTTCACGGGCAGCGTCGGTCTGTTTCTGACACTCATGCTGCTGTTTTGTCGTTTCCTGCCCACGATCGCGACGGCGGAGCTGAAAGCGGTGGCGCCGAACGCGCAACCGGCGCGGGGAGGTTCTCATGGCTGAATTGCCGACATGCACGGCGAGCGCGCGGCCGGAGGAGGCGGACGCCGGAAAGCGTGTCGTGGAGAGTGAGGCACCGAGCCGCACGCTCGGGGCGATCGGGCTGTACGACGACGTCAACACGCTGCTGGCCGCCGCCGCGCGAATTCGCAAGGCGGGGGTTCGGAAGTGGGACTGCCACACCCCCTACCCGGTTCACGGGCTGGATCGGGCGATGGGGCTGGCGGACTCGCGGATTCCCTACGTGACGTTGGGATTCGGTTTTCTGGGGTTGCTGGTGGCAATCGCGTTGACGGGGGGGTTGAGCGTATTCCAGTACCCGATCCGGATCGGCGGGAAGCCGCTGTTCAGTTGGCCCGCGTTCGTACCCATCTACTTCGAGCTCTTCGTGCTTTTCGCGGCGTTGGCCACGATGGCGTCGGTGGTGTTTTTCTGCCGCCTGGGACGCTGGCATTCTCCGCTGCACGACTCGGGCGTGATGGCGGCGATCACACGCGATCGTTTCGCCATCGTGCTTTACGACCACGAGGAGGGACATTCGCAGGAGGAGCTCCGGCGGCTGCTCGCGGAGACGGGTTGCCGTGACATTCGTCCGCTGATCGAGTTCGTGGAAAGCGAGGAGCACGCATGAGCAGCACCTCCCCTCCCACCAGCGACCGAATCGACTGGCCGACCGTGGCGTACAAGGGCATGCTGGTTTCCCTGGTGGTGTTGGCGTTTGCGATTCCGCTGAGTCTGGCGGCGATACCGTTTATCGAGTTTTTCAACGGCATGGCGGCCCAGCCCAAGGCCAAAGCGCAAATGCTGTACGGCCGGGTGTTCGGGGAATCGCGGATCGCCGAGCGTCCGCCGGTGGCGGGCACGGTGCCGCGGGGATACGAGCCCTACCCGTTCGCCGATCGGCCCGCGACGCTCGAGGCCGCCCGCGCGGTCGGTCCGCTGCTGCCCAACCCCTTGCCGCGCACGCTGGAAAACATGCGGCGTGGGCGTGCGTTGTTCAACGTGTACTGCGCGGCGTGTCACGGGACGGAAGGGCTGGGTGACGGTCCGGTGGTCGGGCCGAACCGTTTTCCGGCGCCGCCGTCGTTGCAAACCGAGCAGGTGCGCGGGTACGCGGACGGCACGATTTTCCACATCATCACCAAGGGCACGCAGAAAATGCCGTCGTATGCGGGCCAGATCGAAGCGCGTGAGCGCTGGCAGATCATCCACTACCTGCGGGCCCTGCAACGGGCCATGAATCCCAAGCCGGAGGATCTCAAGCCATGAGGCGCACGGCAGTTGCTACGCTGGATGAAGGTGCCGCCGCCGGGCGGGTCGCTCGGTGGCATCGGGCGTTGCTGGTGCTGGCGGGGTTGGGCGGGCTCCTGTGCCTGGCGGCGTTGTTCGGGCAATCGAACCGAACCCGGCTGGCGTTCGCGTACTTGTGGGGCTACGCATTCGTGTGGACGGTGGTGCTGGGCTGCCTGTTCTTCGTCGCCTTGCAACACCTGACCCGTTCGGTGTGGTCGGTCGGTATTCGGAGGCTGGCGGAGGCGTTTTGTGCACCGGCGGGCTGGCTCGCCGTGGGGTTTGTGCCGCTGGCGATGCTCGCGTTGCGGCCGGGCGAAGTACCGCTGTTTCCGTGGGCGGACGCGCGGTACGTGGCCGGCGATCACCTGCTCGAAGCGAAACACGCCTACCTGAACGTGCCGTTTTTCCTCGTGCGCGCGGCGTTGTTCTTCGGGGCGTGGGCGGCGTTCGCACGGTTCTACGTACACCGTTCGCTCGCGATGGACCGCGACGCCGACGGCCGGCGTGCGTTGGCGTTGCGCAAGTGGTCGGCCCCGTTCATGCTGGTTTTCGCGGCCACGGTGACGTTCGCCGGCGTGGACTGGCTGATGAGTCTTTCGCCTCGCTGGTTCAGCACCATTTTCGGCGTCTACGTTTTCGCGGGAATGGTACCGGCCTCGCTGGCGGTCCTGACGCTGGTCACGCTCGCGCTGCGGCGGCTGGATCTGCTCGAGCGTGACCTGGTGACCGACGACCACCTCTACAGTCTCGGAGCGTTGCTTTTTGCGTTTACTTGTTTCTGGGCCTACATCGCATTCAGCCAGTACATGCTGATCTGGTACGCCAACGTGCCGGAAGAATCGTTCTACATCTTCCAGCGTGTCACCGGTCGTTGGGCCGGTGTGAGCGTTGCACTGGCGTTGATGCGATTCGCGGTGCCCTTTCTGTTGTTGCTCAGCCGCAGCGCGAAGACGAACCCGCGGCGGCTGGTCATCGTGTCGGTGCTGATCCTGGTGGGGCAACTGCTGGATCTGTACTGGTTGGTTTTCCCCGAGCTGCACCACGAGGGGCCCGCGCTGGGCTGGCAGGAGCTGGGGCCGCCGTTGCTGCTGACGGCGGTGCTGGGAATGCTGGTGCTGCGTTTCGGCCGCCGGCATCCGCTGACGGCGTTGGGCGATCCGCTGGTGTCCGAAGCCCGGCACTTTCATCTGTAGGAGCCAAACATGTCAAGGATTATCGCTCTCGCCCTGCTGGTTCCCGCTCTGGCGGCGCCGACGTGGGCGGACAAGCCGGTGGAGATCGGTGTCGAGGAGCACCTGGGGAAACGTCTGCCGCTGGAGGAGCTGACGTTTTCCGACGAAAACGGGAAGCCGGTGGTTCTCAAAGACCTGGTGGACCGACCGGTGTTGCTCACGCTGGTCTATTTTCGGTGTCCGGGCATCTGCACCCCGCTGTTGCAGGAAGTGGCGCGCGTGGCCGATCTGTGCGACCTCGAGCCCGGGAAAGACTACCGCATGATCACCATCAGCTTCGACCCGCGGGAAACCGCCGAGCTGGCCAAGCCCAAGCAGGCGAACATGATCGGCCTGCTCAAGCACAAGCACGTTTCTCCGGCGGATTGGCGGTTTCTGACCGGCGACCAGGAGAACATTCGGCGGATCACCGATCTGGTCGGATTTCGCTACGCGCCGGACAAGAACGGTGATTTTCTTCATCCGGCGACCGTGATTTTCCTTTCCCCCGACGGCATGATCGCCCGCTACCTCAACGGCACGGAGTTCAACCCGGCGGACCTCAAGCTCGCCGTCATCGACGCGTCCAAGGGCCGGGCGCGCTCGTTCATGCAGCGCATCTCGCGGCTGTGCTACAGCTATGACCCCAAGGGCCGGGGGTACGTGCTGCAAATCAACCGGGTCATTCTCGGGGTGACGCTGCTGTTCGCGGGCGGTTTTGGTGCCTGGTTGTTGCTGCGGCGCAGCATTCGGCGTCCCGCCGGGGCCGACGTTACAGGACGAACCTCATGACAGCGATCACCGCTCCCCCCAGTTCGCTACCGGCCGACTACCTCCGCGCTCGTTCCGGGGTGTGGTCGTGGCTGACGACGACGGATCACAAACGCATCGGGCTGCTGTATTTGGGCGGCATGCTGGTGTTTTTCCTTTTCGCCGCCAGCATGGCTCTGACCTTCCGGCTGGAGCTGCTTTCTCCGGGGCAGCAGTTTCTCAGCAACGAGACGTACAACCGCATCCTCACGCTGCACGGCGTGGCGATGATCTTCCTGTTCATCATTCCGGGCATTCCGGCGGTTTTCGGCAACTTCTTCCTGCCGATCATGCTCGGGGCCGAGGATGTGGCGTTTCCACGACTCAACCTCTTGTCGTGGTACTGTTTCCTCGCGGGCGGGGGATTGGCGCTGGCGTCGGTGTTTCTGGGGGGGCCGGACACGGGCTGGACGTTCTACGTGCCCTACAGCATGAAGACGGGGCAGAACGTGCTGATCCCGATGACCGCCGCCTTCGTGCTGGGCTGGTCGTCGATCCTCACGGGGTTGAACTTCATCACCACGGTACACCGCATGCGAGCCCAGGGCATGGGCTGGTTCGACATGCCGCTGTTCGTGTGGAGCCTGTATGCAACCGGCTGGATCCAGCTTCTGGCAACGCCGGTGGTCGGCATCACGCTGGTGATGGTGCTGCTCGACCGGCTCTTGGGGGTGCCGATCTTCGACCCGGCGCGTGGCGGCGACCCGGTGCTCTACCAGCACATGTTCTGGATATACTCGCACCCGGCGGTGTACGTGATGATCCTGCCGGCGATGGGCGTGGTTTCCGAGATCATTCCCACGTTCTCGCGCAAGACCATCTTCGGTTACAAGTTCATCGCGTTTTCGTCGATGGCCATCGCGGGCATCGGGTCGCTCGTGTGGGCCCACCACATGTTCACCTCGGGCATGGCCGACGTGGCGCGGGTCGTGTTCTCTTTCCTGACGTTCTTCGTGGCGGTTCCCAGCGGCGTCAAGGTGTTCAACTGGCTGGCCACGATGTACAAGGGATCGATCAAGCTCGAACCACCGATGATCTGGGCGATGGTGTTCATCTTCCTGTTCAGTATCGGCGGGTTGACCGGGCTGATGAACGCCTCGCTTTCGACCGACATACACATCCACGACACGTCGTTCGTGGTGGCGCATTTCCATTACACGATGTTCGGCGGTACGGGTGTCATCTTCTTCGCGGCGTTGCACTATTGGTGGCCGAAGATGTTCGGGCGCATGTACCGCCGCGGGCCGGCGTACCTGGCGGCGGGACTGTTCTTCGTAGGGTTCAACATGACCTACTTTCCGCTGTTCCTGGCGGGGATCGCGGGGATGCCGCGCCGCTACGCCGACTACCTGCCCGAGTACACGATCTACCACCGGCTCTCGACGATCGGGTCGTGGATCCTGGTGGCTTCGATCCTGCTGATGCTGTGGAACCTGCTGCGTTCCCTGAAGCACGGCGAGCGGGCCGACGACAATCCGTGGGGTGGCGCGACGCTGGAATGGCAAACGCCGACGCCGCCGCCGGTGCTCAATTTCTCGAAGCAGCCGGACCTGAGCCGTGGCCCGTATGAGTATCCGACGGAGGTGCAGCCATGAGTGCTTCCCCGGCGCCCCCCGTTTCCGCCGAGGCCGGTCACGAGCATTACGACCCGGTCGCGGGTCGGATCGGCATGTGGCTGTTCTTGTTCACCGAAGTGCTGCTGTTCGGCACGCTGTTCCTGGGTTACGCCGTCTACCTGGGACGGTACCGGTTCGAATTCGAGCATGCGTCCGGGCACCTGGACCTGGCGGCCGGCGCGGTGAACACGGTGATTCTGCTGACCAGCAGTCTCACCGTCGCGTTGGCGATCGCGTCGTTGTCGCGTGGCCGGCGCAAGGCCGCGATGGCCCTGTTGGTGTTGACGCTGGTATTCGCGGCGGGATTCCTGGTAATCAAGTCGTTCGAGTGGGGGCACAAGTTCGAGGCGGACCTGTACCCGGCATCGGCGACGATGCTCGAGAAGCCGGCGGGCGAACAGGTGTTCTACGGCCTGTACTTCACGATGACCGGGCTGCACGCACTGCATGTAGTCCTGGGCGGAGCGTTGCTGCTGGTGACACTGGTGCTGATCGCCAAGGGGCGGATCCGCCCCGAGCGCATGGGCTTGTTCGAAAACGCCGGGTTGTACTGGCACCTGGTGGACCT
>JALSRY010000802.1 GCA_026984555.1 Phycisphaerae bacterium | reverse complement strand
AGCGTCAGGGCGAGATAGTCGGGCGACCGCTCGCGCAGGAGGTTGAACAGCATTTGGAGGAAAACGTAGACGGCACGGGTCGGCTCGCCCGCGGGCGAAGTCAGCGCGCGAAACGGCGCGAAGTAGGCCCGGTAGATCTGCGAGTGCCCGTCGATCAGGTACAGCGTCCGTGGCATGCGGGCATCTTACGCGACGACAACGCCGACATGGTAGCCCACCCGCCCCCGCCATGTGCGTTTTGTCACGCCCCGGGCCATGCGCGTCGCTACGCCGGTGTGCCGACCGCGTACCGGCTGGGTATCGGTATCCGCACTTCGAGCAGCTCGCAAATCTCCTCCGTCTCGACCCGCAGCCCGTCCATCGCCGCCGGTATCATCACCGTGTCCCCCGGCGCGAAGGAGCAGACGCCTTCCGCACGCACCAGCCGCCCCCGCCCGCGCAGGATGATCCAGATCACCATCTGGGCGTGCGGCAGCGGTCGCACCATCCCGGCCACGAAGCGCACCTTGTCGATCAGAAACCGTGGACACCGCACCAGCGCCGTCACCGCCGCGAACACGTCCGCCGAATGCGAACGCGGCTGGACGATCTCGTGCTCGGCCACATCGGGTAGCAGGTTCGCCAGCGCCGTCTCGAAATGCAGCTCCCGCGGACGCCCGTCCAGCCCGCGCCGACCCCAGTCGTACAGCCGGTACGTCACGTCCGAAGGCGTTTGAATCTCGGCGACCACGATCCCCGCACCGAGCGCGTGCGGCGTTCCGCTGGGCAGGTAGAAGCAGTCGCCGCGCTTGACCGGTCTGAACCGCAGCAGCTCCGCCAGCGCGGCCGACGGCCCCGCTTTGCGCACGTCGTCGACGGTTACGCGCGGCAACAGCCCGATGTACAACCCCGCGCCGGGCGCCGCATCGACGACGTACCATGCTTCGTGCTTGATGCCCGGGGGGTCGGCCGCCCCCGGCGTCGCCGGCCGGCGAGGGTGAACCTGGATACTCAGCTTTTCACGCGCGTCGAGAAACTTGATCAGCAGGGGAAATCGACCATCGACCAGCGAAACATCCCCCACCAGCCCCCCTTCCCAACGCCGCATCAGCTCGCCCAGCGTCGTCCCCGCCAACGGCCCCCGCGCCACGCGCGACTCGCACGCCGGCAGGTGCGCGACTTCCCACGATTCGCCGATCGGCGTCTCGGGCGGCAGGCGCTTGCCGAACAAACGTTCCAGCTCCCGTCCACCCCACGGCTTGGCCTTCAGGATCGGCTCGAACACTACCGGAAGCGGTACGTCGTTCACGGTGAACAGCCCTCCCGCCCCCCGGGGCCACGCCGCCGCGCCCCCTCCCCCGAGTCCTTCGAGCCCAACGCCAGGTGCGGCCGCAGCAGCTCGACCGTGCGCGGGCCGATACGGTACACCTCATCGAGATCTTCGGCACGGCGAAATGCCGGCACCCGACCGCAATGCGTGCGATAGTCGATGATCGCGTCTGCGAGTACCGGGCCGATGCGCGGCAGCAGCATCAGCTCCTCGCGGGTCGCGACGTTCGGGTCGATCCGCAGCCGCACGTCGATCGGCGGTCCGGCCCCCTCCATCGCGCTCGGTCGGGGAATCGAGCCCAGCAGAATCGCGCCCATCAGCAGCGCCCCCGCCGCCGCCGCGCGCCGCCGGACGCGTGTGCCCGGCCCATCACCGGGAAACACGCTCACGCCTCCGTGGCCAGCGTCTTGCGCAGCTCGATGAGCCGGGCCAGCGCCGGCTTGGGCGAACCGTCGGCCCGCAGGATCCCCCCGGATGGCACGCCGGTACACCAGCCATCGGAAAGTGTCTCGAAGCACACGCTCTCGACATACGGCTTGGACAGGGCGATTTCTCCCAGCAGTCCGACCCATGCCGCCTGGCCCTGCTCGTCCCAGGTGCAGTTCGGGCAGCCGGCGAGTGTCGCATCCGACGGGACCGCCGCCGCCGTGATGTGTAGCGGTTTGCCCAGGCTCGCCAAGCGGTCGATCAGCGTGGAAATCTGAAACATGTCTCGCAGGTGGTAGCCGTCGCTGTCGAGGCCGAAAACGAACTGCACGCCGAACGCGTCGAACGGAATCCCGCTTTGCGTCGCCATCTCGGCGTAGAGCAGCGGGGGCGCCGTGCGCGGGTTGCGTGCAAAGTATTCCCCCCACGGCTGCGTCAGGTCGAGCACCACCCGCGCCCGCGGTGCCGCCCGCTTCGTCACGTTCACCGCCAACCGGGTGAGGTCGATGATCTGCTCGAACGTGAATGGAAACACCGTATCCGCGTGCAACCCGCTGGCCACCACCCACGTGTCGATCTGGCCCGCGTAGCGTCGAACCGTCCGGTCGATGTGCTCGCGCACGAAGCCGACGATCGCCTCGTAGTCGTTTTCCCACTGATACATCCAGTCCGGAACGAACTGGATGCCGAAGTTGAGCAACGGCCCCCCGCGCAGCGCCAGGTGCGCCGTGCGGCACGCGGCCACCCAGGCGTCGATCCGGTCGTAGCCGGGCGTTTTTTCCGTCGGCTGAATGTCGCGCCAGATGAACGGGACGCGCACGAAATCCAATGCCTGGACAACCTCCGGGAGCAGCGTCTCGGTCGGCGTGTCGGGCACCGAGCACAACCCCAGCCGCTGGCCCGCCAACCCGCCGTTCTGCCGCCGCCGCGACAGGAATATCGACGCATGGAACCGGCACATCTCCTCCGAGGCCTCGATCGCCAGCGAAAGCGCATCGTCCGCGAGGCGGGCCGCCGCCGGCGGATCCTCCACCTGTTCCAGCGCCGCGACGAACAGCGCGCGCGACTTTTCGAGCTGGGCGTTGGTGTGTTCGAGTCCGGGATAGTCGTACAGCCCCCATTCCTCCCGCTTCACCGACACCGCCATCAAGCGATGGCGCGCCAGCTCGATGTGGAGGTTGTACGGCTCCTCGCGGGGCGGCAAACGCGTCGTCTGAAGCTGCGTCGCGCCGCGCGGCCCCAACGGCCACTGCACGGAAAGCCCCAACGCCTCTTGCGAACGCGGTTCGCACGCAATCAGGTTTTCGTCGATGCGCAGCTCGCCGCGCGCGGGTACCCCGTCCACCCCCACCAGGTACGCACCGCGCAGATTCAGCGCCTGGCAACGCTTGTCGCGTGTATAACAGCAAAACTTCAACACGTCAGGCCAACCTCGGGCCACCAAGACGAGATGCCGCCCGGCCGCCGAAAACACAACGGACATCCGAGCACCCGATTTTATGCGACCCGGCCCCCCGACGAAAGGTCGTCCACCCCGCCCAATTCGCCCCCCGGCCGCCGCGACGGAACTTCATGCCCCGGTCTCCACCATCGGCCCGACGCGCCCGCCGATCACACGATCAGCATCGCGTCGCCGAAACTGAAGAACCGGTACCGCTCCGCCACCGCAGCCGCATACGCCCGCCGAGTCGCATCCACGCCCGCGAACGCCATCACCAACGCGATCAGGCTGCTGTACGGCAAATGGAAGTTCGTCACCAGTAGATCCACATTTCGATACGCATACGGCGGATAAATGAACAACTCCGACCATGTCCGGATCGCTTGCGGCACCGCCCCGTCCCCGAGCCGGGCCGGGAGCGATTCCAACACGCGAACGGTCGTCGTCCCCACCGCCACGATTCGCCCCCCGCCCCGCCGCGTTTCATGCAGTCGTGCGAGTGATTCCGCGGGCGCCTCGAAGTATTCCGCGTGCATATGGTGGTCTGCGAGGTTCTCCGCCGACACCGGCGTGAACGTTCCCAGCCCCACGTGCAGCGTGACCCGCGCCGTTCGCACGCCGCGCTCGCGGGCCGCCGCCAGCAGTTCCGGCGTAAAATGCAGCCCGGCCGTCGGAGCCGCCACGGCACCCGGCTTTTCCGCATACACCGTCTGATACCGCTGGTCGTCGTGCGGGTCAGGCCCGGAATCCCGCCGAATGTAGGGCGGCAACGGCGTCTGACCGATTCGTTCGAGCAAACCGAACGGCTCCGTTTCCGGTTCCGCGCGAACCCGCCACTCGCCCCGTTCGAGGCGTTCGAGAAGCACGAGCCGCGTGTCGGCCTGCTCGCAGTGCAACGTCCCCCCGACGCGCAGCCGCGCCGCCGGCTTGAGCAGCACGTGCCACCCTGCCTCGTCGTGGTGCAGAAACAGCGCCTCGACACGCCCGCCGGTGGGCTTGCGACAATAGAACCGCGCCCGGATCACCCGGGTATCGTTCAGCGTCAGGCAGTCGCCGGGCCGCAGGTATTCGAGAATGTCGCGGAAAACGCGATGGCTGATCGTCCCGCGTGCCCGGTCGAGTACGAGCAGGCGGGAGGAATCGCGCGGTTCGGCGGGCTGCTGCGCGATCAGTTCCTCCGGCAGGTCGAAGTACAGTTCGTCCAGACGCACGCGTTGATTCTCCCGTCGGTCGCCTGTGGCAACGGCGTTGTAACCGGTGCCGAGGCCGCTTGGCAAGACGACAACAAATCGGCGCCGACCCCGCCCGGGGTCGAAACCCGTGGCGATCACGCACGACGCCGGTCGTCCCGCGGAAAACGCTCGTGAACCCGACGCCCACCACCTCCGGCGATTCGGACGGCAACGCCCGCCTCACCGGGGGCCGGTCTCTCGCGGCTGGCTCGCGGACCGCCGGCCGAGCGGGAACCGCCGCGGTTCCGTGTCGCTCACCGGGTGTTCGCCGATCGCGGCGCAAAGCGCACGGTAGGTCAGCGCGATGCGTGGCCCCAGCAGGAAGTGCTGCGGCCCTTGCAGAACGTGCACGCGGCCGTGACGCACCGCGCGCAGCCGCCCCAGTCTGCTCCACGCGCGCAGGGCGTCTGCGTCGCCGGCCGGGCGGGCGGTCCCATCCGCGTCGAGCTCCACGATCACATCGGGATCGGCCCGGATGACGAACTCCAGCGACAACGGCCCGAACGCCGACTGCCGTTGCCCAACAACGTTTCGACATCCCGCCCGTTTCAACAGGTCGTCGTAGAACGAACCCGGCCCCGCGACATATGGCGGCCGCGGCGGCGTGGCGAGCGTACCGGTCACGAGCAGCACGCGCGTGCCCGCCACCCGTTCCCGATATTCCCCGTCCACCGCCGCCAGATCGCTGCGAATCGCCACGCATAGTCTCGCCGCCGTCCGCGGCCGGCCTGTCAACGCACCAATCCGCCCGATGGCGACAAAAAGATCGTCCAGCCGCGTATCCGGCACGCGCTCGAACCTCAACTCCAGGGCGCGCAGACGCTCCACCTGCATGCGGCTCGTTCCGGCGACGAGAATCAGGTCCGGACGCAAGCCCAGCAGCGTTTCAGCGTTGACATCGTTGAGGGCACCGATCGACGGAACCTTGGCGATCTCCGGCGGGTAGACGCAGTACCGCGTGCGACCGACGAGCCGGCCGCGCAAACCAAGCGCACAGCATATCTCGGTGACATTCGGGGCCCCGGAGACGATCCGTGCCGGACCGGCATCGCGTTCGGCCGCGACCACGCGCGGATGCAACACCCAGTCGTGCAGCCGTGCGCGCCGCCCGGGAAGCGATTCGCCGCCAAGTACGGGATGTACCGGTCCACCGGAACCGGAACCAGGCCGCGAAGCGGTCGCCGGGCCGGGTGGGGTGCACCCCGCAAACGCGAGGAACGCGACGAAGCCGAGCCGGATCGCATGACACCCGGGGCGGCCCGCGGATCGCCGACTGCTTCCGATCTGTTCGTGAACGTCGCGCATCGTCGGGTTCCGGCCGGTGATGCTCGATCCGCCGGGGGTCAACGCGGATCGGCGGGAAGCTCGGGCGGCATGCGTTTTTCGATCAGGGCCAGCACGTACATCGCCTGCTCCGGCGTGGCGACTCCCGAGACGCCGCGCGCAAACAGCTCGAACACCGTTCGGCCCCACAACACGAGCACTCCGTCCTCGGTCCAGCAACCCGCATCGCCAACGTCGATCGGCGTCGGGTCGGCCGGCCGCACGAAATCGTATGCCTGGCGTGCCTGCTTGGGTGACTCGAACGCGAACACCCGCACGACGATCTGGTCCAGCGGGTGCGTATCGTGATGGTACACGGCCAGCCAAACGTGCGTCGGCAAGAACGTCTGCCAGACCGGCGCATCCTCGCCCAACGCCGACACGGCCTTCTCGAACGGTCCTTGCCAGACCGAACCGTCGAGAATCCACGGGGTCGCATAACTTTCCTGGGGCAGCGCG
>JALSRY010000801.1 GCA_026984555.1 Phycisphaerae bacterium | reverse complement strand
GCAAGAGCACCTATATCCGCCAAGTGGCGCTGCTGGCGCTGCTGGCCCACTGTGGCTGCTGGGTACCCGCCAAACGGATGCGCCTCGGCGTCGTGGATCGGATCTTCACCCGCGTCGGCGCCAGTGACGAGCTTGCCCGCGGACAGTCCACCTTCATGGTCGAGATGCTCGAAACCGCCAACATCCTGCACAACGCGACGCAACGCAGCCTCGTGATCCTCGACGAGATCGGCCGCGGCACCAGCACCTACGACGGCCTCGCCCTGGCCTGGGCCATCACCGAACACCTCGCCGGTCGCATCGGGTGCCGGGCGTTGTTCGCCACCCACTACCACGAACTCACCGAGTTGGCCGAGCTGCTCGACAACGTTCGCAACCTCAACGTCGCCGTCCGCGAATACGAAGACCACGTCGTCTTTCTTCACCGCATCGTGCCGGGCGCCGCCGACCGCAGTTACGGGTTGCACGTGGCCAAGCTGGCCGGTGTCCCGCGCGAGGTGCTCGAACGCGCCAACGCCGTCCTCAACGAACTCGAACGCTCGTTCACGCGCGAGTCGCAGCGCTCCGTGCTCGCGGCCGTCCAACGCCGGCGCCAACGCCAGTTGCGGCTGTTCGAGGAGCCCGAGGAGGCGATCGTCCGCGCCCTGCGCGAGGTCACGCTCGACGAGCTCGAGGCCGGCGCGGCACGCGAACTGATCGGGAAATGGCGAAGTATGCTGGGGCTGGAAGCCCCGGCCGAGGAAGAGCGGGGGACGTGAAGATGCTCAAGCTGCCCGACGTCTGGTTCCTCATCGTGCTCCTGGCACTCACCGCCGGCGGGGCCGTGACCCTCGCCCGCCCCGACGCCACCGATGCCGAATCCCGCCGCATGAGCTACGCGCGCCACCCCTGGCAGGCCACGTTCGACGCGCTCAGCGCCACGTGCGGTGCCGGCCTGCTGACCTACGACTTCGCCGAGGACTACACCCCCCGAGGCCGGCTGATCCTCACCCTGCTGGGCGTTGCTGGGGCCGCGCTATATCTGGCGGCGGCGACGCACGCGCTGCGTCGGATTCGCGTGGCCGGCGTCGAGACGCGCGTCCCCCATCCGCTGCTGGTGGTGGTCGCGTTCCTGGTGGTCCAGACGCTCGCCGTCGCGGCCTTCCTGCTGGCCGCTCACGCCGGTGCAGCCGCGACGACCCCCACGCGGGAAACGGCCCTGCGGGCGATCGCGGCGTTTTCCTCGCTCGGGTGGGCCACGACGCCGCAACAAGGAGACGCTGCCTGGCCCTTCACGCTGCTCGCCTGGATCGGGGCTTTGGGCTGGCCGATGTGGTTCGTAGTCGTCGCGCCACTGGCTCGCCGGTTCGGACATCTGCGCACGACGCTGGCGGTCGGCGGCGGCTACGTGGCGGCGCTGCTCGTGGCCGCCGTGCTGATCGCGAGTTTCGAGGCGCCCCGCGGCATGATGGGCCGCGACGGCCCGCACATCGACGCGTCCCGGCAAACGTTCTCCGGCCGCTTCGTGCGTGCCCTCGATGAGACCACCGCCGCCTCGGCCGCCGGTTTGCCCACCGCGGCGCTCGACGGCGCCAACGCCACGGATGCCACCAAGATCACGCTCGCGCTCCTGCTGATCGCCGGCGGCCTGGGCGGATCGGCCACCGGCGGGGTCCAGTGGCCGTTGTTGCTCTGGGCGGGCGCGGGCGTGCTCGGCGCACTCGGCTGGCTCGGCAGCCGCCGGCTCGCGCCCGATCTCGCCCGCTGGATGCACGCGGGGCTCGCCTGTGTTCTGGCGCTGCTACTGCTCGCGGGGCTGGTCGCCGGTGGGATGCTGCTGTTCGAAAACGTGGCGGCCTCACCCTACCAGCCCGCCCCCACGTTCGCCGATGCTTTCCTCGATGCCGCTTCGGTCGTCGCAGGTGGCGGACTGACCACCGGCGTCGTGGATGCGGTCACCGGACCGCAACTCCAGGGCGGCATCGGTCGCAGTGTCAATCTGTACGCCTATGGCATCGGGTATCTGATGCTGGGTATGCTCGCCGGCCGCCTCGTACCGCTGATGGTCCTTCGTCGCGTGGGAACCCTTGCTTCGGGCAGCTACGAACGCACCCGGACTACGCATACCGATTGATTCGCCCCGCCGGCCGTGATCGCTGCCGCGGATCCCGGAGCAGTCCCCGGCCTCAGGGGGTGGGGGGCGTGGTCTTCGGCGTGTTCGCCGGCGGCTCCGGGCAGACGCGCAACCCTTCGTCGATCAGATCGGGCCGCAGCACGCGGATGCGATACTCGAAGACCTTGCGTTGCTCAGGCGTGAGCAGCGCGCGGATGCGGTCTGCCATGTGGTTGACCATCCGCGTTTTCAACTGGGCGCTGGGGCGCAACACCGGGCCGAGCATCTTGCGGGTTTCCTTGAAGGCCGCGAACAGGCCCGCTTTCTGCCGCGCATCGAGGTCGAAGCTGCGGGCGATTCGAAGCAAATCCCCGGGGCGCACGCCACCGCTTTTATCGGACTTCAGCCGCGCCCGGGCCGCGGCGAGCCGTTCCTGCTGCGCTTCGCTGAGCTGTGGCCCAAACCGCTTGAAGAACTCGTCCTCGGGCGAGGTGTCGCTGTTCATCCGCCGCAACTGCGACATGATCTGCTCGACCTTTTTCTTGCTCTTCTGTTGCTTCGCCTCGTCGAGTGCTCGCCAAAGCGCGCGCACCTTCGCGTCGCGAAAGGGCCCCAACTTGGCATCCGGACTGAACAGCGAATCGAGTAGCTTGGTCGCTTCCGCGGCTTGCTGTTCGCTGAGATCGAGCTGCCGCAGCAGGTAGCGCACCCGCCGCTCGCCCATCAACGGTTTCTTGTGGCCCACCGCCGAGGGCGGCAGCTTCGGGCCGTCTGCCGCGCCAGCCGGCAGGCCCAACGTGGCTCCAGCAACGATCACCAACACGAGATGCCGACAGCGGCGCATCGAAAACTCCTCACAAGCTTTTCGAGACAAGCGTTCCTTCTCAGCCCCCGCTGGCTCCGTCCCGGTCTTCCGGGGTTATTTCTTCCCGTTTCCCGCCGGGGGAGCCTGCCCGCCCGCGGGCTGTGACGCGGCCTTGTGCGGCCCCTTGTGTGGCAAGCGGGCCCGCAGGTCGCCGAGCAGGTCGCAACGCAACCGAAGAATCGCCAGGTCGAACGCCTTTTCCTGCTCGGGTGTGAGCATATGTTTGATCGAATACAACAACCCGTTGATCGTCTGGTAACGCACGGCGTCGGTCACCTGTCGCCGGTGAGCCAGGTTGTCGCGCAGGCGGTGGATGATCTTGTCCAGCTTGGTTTTCTGGGCGTCGGAAAGATCCAACGCCCGCGCGGCCCGGATCACGTCGAGCGGACGCAACGCCCCGGTGGGGTTGGCCTTGACCCGCGCGATCGCCTTTTTCAGCAGCTTTTTCTGCTGGTCGGTCAGGACGGTCTCCATGTTGGTCAGGAACTCGCGGTCGCGATCGGCATTCTGGGCCATCTCGCGAAGCTGCTGGCCGAGCTCCTGTTCCCGCTTCTTGTCGCCGGCGGCGCGCGCCTTTTCGATCTCCGCTACGATCGCGTGCACCTCGGCGAGCGAGATGCGCGGGTTCGTGTCGTCGTTGTAGATCGAGGCGATCAACTCCCGGGCGTACCGCCGCTGCTTCAGGTTGAGATCGAGTTGACGCATCAGGTAACGCACCTTGGCTTCGCCGGTGAGCTTGTGGCTCGGGCTGACCGCGGCCATGGGCACGATCGGCTGGAGCTTGTGGCCTTCGCCCGCCGCCGCGGGTTGCGAAGCGGCCGGCGGCCGGGCCTCGAGCACCGGAATCGCGAACAAAACGGCCAAGGTCAACGCTGCTAATCGTCGCACAGCCCTCTCCTTGTTCATGGCGGCATCGTTGGATCGTTGCCCGCGGGCGCGTCGCGCCACGCGATTACCACACTATGGTAACGTGCTTTTCATCGGCAGGACAGCACGACCCGCTTGTCCCTTCGCTGCCTCGCTCACCGCGGCGCTGCGCGGGCGGCTCGATTTCGCCGGACGCCAGAAGCGCTCGAAGCGGGGCCGGCGGACGCGATCGATCCACATGGGCGATCGGCATTCGCCCATCCCCGCCGGCGTTCCGACACCCCGTTCGCCCGAGTCGTGACCGGCGAACTTTCTTGACAGCTTCCTGCGGAAAACTAAAATCTGGCACTTCGCTGGACGCCGATGGCGCGCGGCGGGCTGCCGGCGCGGCGGGGCGGCAATCGCTCCTGGCGCTGACAGAACACCACACGAAGCATTCCTGAAACGTTTTACGACCGGCTTGCCGGCCGAAGGCCGTCCAGTTGTTGGAGCAACAGCGAGGGTTTCGGCGTGATTGAAGTACGCAACCTCACCAAGTATTACGGCAGCCTGTGTGCGGTCAACGGCGTGTCGTTCACCGTGGGCGATGGCGAGATCGTCGGCTTTCTCGGGCCCAACGGCGCGGGCAAGACCACGACCATCCGCATCCTGACCTGCTTTCATCCGGCGTCGGCCGGCTCGGCCACCGTGGCGGGGCACGATGTCTTCACGGAGTCGATGGCGGTGCGGGCGCGGGTGGGCTACATGCCGGAATCGGTGCCGCTGTATGTCGAGATGCGCGTGCGCGAGTATCTCCGCTTTCGTGGCAAGATTCGGGGGCTGGACCGCGACACGCGCGAGCGATCGATCGCACGCGTGACCGAGCGGTGCTGGCTCACCGACGTGATCGACCGCCCGATCGGCCACCTTTCCAAGGGCTATCGCCAGCGGGTCGGTCTGGCCGACGCCCTGCTGCACAACCCGCCGGTGCTGATTCTCGACGAGCCCACCATCGGTCTCGATCCGACCCAGATCCGCGCGACGCGGGCGCTGATCCGGGAGCTTGCCGAAGACCACACGGTGATGCTCTCGAGTCACATCCTGCCCGAGGTCGAGGCGACCTGTCGGCGGCTGATCATCATCAACAAGGGCCAGATCGTGGCCTCCGGCACGCCGGCCGAGTTGCGCGAGCGCATCACCGGCGGCTCGAAGATCATCGTCGAGATCAAGGCGCCGGCCGAGCAGGCCGCGACCGCGATTCGCAAGCTCGATGGGGTGCGCGCCGTGGAGACGCACGCGGACGGGGATTGGTGTTCGCTGGCGGTTTCGTCCGACAGCGACCGGCGCGAGGCGATCTTTCGCCTGGCGGCCCAGCACGATTGGCCGCTGCGCGAGCTGCGGCGCGACGTGGCCACCCTCGAGGATTTCTTCGTCAAGATCGTCGCCGGCGCGCGCGACGCCCACAGCGTCGCGCACACCACAGGGGACCAACAGAGATGAGAAACACGATCGCCATCATGGAGCGGGAGTTGTTCTCGCTCTTCTTCTCACCGATCGGGTACATCGTCGTCGCGGGGTTTCTGCTCATTACCGGCGTGATCGTGCTGGTGACCGGCAGCATCGCGCCAGGCAAACCCGCCACGCTGCGGAGCGTGTTCGACTTCACACCCTACGTGCTGACGATCATCATCCCCGCGATCAGCATGCGGACCATCAGCGAGGAATACCGTAGCGGCACCATCGAAACGCTCACCACCGCCCCCGTCACCGACACGCAATTCGTGATCGGCAAGTACCTCGCGGCGATGATCTTCTACACGATCATGCTCGCCGGCACGCTGGTCTACCTCGTGCTGATGATGATCTACGGCAATCCGGACGTCGGCGCCTCGCTGGCCTCCTACCTCGGCCTGTTGCTGCTGGGCGCTTCGTTCACGGCCTTCGGCGTGTTCACATCGAGCCTGACCAAGAACCAGATCGTGGCGTGGATGCTCGGCATGGTGCCCCTGATGTTGTTCGTCTGGTTCGCCGCGTTCATCGTGCAACACGCCCAGGGCGGCTTGCGAACCGCGTTCCAGAAGATCAACGTGTTGCGTCATCTCGACCAGTTCAACCGCGGACTGATCACGACCGAAAGCGTGGTCTTCTTCCTGGCGACGGCGGTCTTCTTTCTGTTCCTGACGACCAAGGTAGTGGAGTCTCGGCGATGGCGGTAAATGCGACAATGAGCGCCGGAAAACGCCGGTTGGTCTACGGTCTCAACGTGGCCCTGACCATCGTGCTCGCGGTGGCCTTGCTGGCCATCGTCGTCTGGGCCGCCGGCGCCTACGGAAAACAGATCGACGTGACCCGCAGCGGGCTCAACAGCCTCAGCCCGCGAACGGTCCAACTGCTCCACAAACTCGACC
>JALSRY010000800.1 GCA_026984555.1 Phycisphaerae bacterium | reverse complement strand
GGGCGTGCTTGCGGGCCAGCTCGATCGTGACCGGCTTGGGCACCATGTGGTAGTCGAACGTGATGCGCGAGACGACGATCCGGGCGAAGGGGTTGCCGGCCACCGCGATCCCCGCGACGTGCGTGCCGTGGGCGTAATTGCCGCAAAAGCCGATGTCCTCGATGAATTGCCGGACCTGCTCGGGCTTCAGGCCCGCGATGTGGCGTTTGACCGCTGATGCGTCGGCGCTGTTCACGGCCGCCTGGATGTCCATGAACCCTTTGAGGTATTTCATCGTGTCGGCGAGCCGCCCGTCGATCTCCACGGGCGCGAGCAGCTCGGGCACGGGGTCGGCGTCGAGGTTGAACGCGATGCCGTGCACGTCGTCGACGAAGTCGTTGCCGTCGTCATCCTTGCCATTGACAATCTCTTTCTTGTTGGTCCAGAGCTGGTCCGGGAATACCGACACGTCCACGCCGGAATCCCAAATGCCGATCAGCACCGGCCGGGCGTGCTGATCCTTGTGCAACACGACCGACCGCGCCGGCCAGATGTTCTTCTTGGCGACCTGGTGCGCGTCGATCAACTGCTGGTAGACGCGCACGATGTCGTCCTTGACCGGCAGTTGCCACCGCAGCGCGTACCGGAGCCCGACGATGCTCTGCGCCAGGTCGGCGCTGACCTCACCCTGCTTGGCGACGATGGGGTCGAGCCGGCTCTTGACGATCCCCATGACCAGGTTTTCGGAGAAGATCTCCGCGCGGCCCTTGGCCTGCTTGATGTCATCCTGCACGATGTCCCACGGCAGTTTGCCGGCTGCTTCGGCCAGGTGCCGGACGAAGGCCTTGTGAAACTCGGGACTGTTCACGCCTGCGCCGGTCTCCTTGTGGGCGGCGATCAGCGCGCGGCTGGAGAGGCCGGTCATGAGCTTGGACGCTTGCTTGTCTTCCAGCGCACGAACCTGTTCGATGCGTTTGAGCGCCGACTCGTACCGCCCGTCGAGCATATCGAGCAGCAGCAGCGTTTTGTAGAAACCCTGGAGTGTCGCCGCGTCGTCGATCTGGTACGTGTTCAAGTCGGCCAGAATGTCCCGCCGCACCGCACTCGCAAAACGGGCGAACCGTTCGTCGGACTGCAACAGGTCGCTGACGCTGCCGGCGAGCTTGTACGTGTGGCGGGGCAAATCGCCGAGTGAGGCGATCTTGATCTTCTTCTGCGGCTTGGTGCTGGGCTGCGCCAGCGCCGGCGGCGGCACGACCACCGCGACGAACAAGACCCCGATTGTCAGGCAAATCCGCCAGTTGGTGCGTTTCATGCGTTTTCTCCCGCAGATTCATGATGCTCGGCGGGCGCCGTCGCCATCCGTTCGCGACGCGGGCTCGAATCCGCCCCGTCGGCGCGGGGCGCCTGCCTCGCTTTCTCTACCGCGTTGAGCGATTTCTCGATCGTTTCCTACTGATGCACCTTCGCCGGCATCTTTTTCTCGGCGCCGGTGGTTTTCTTTTCCGCGGCGGGCGTCTTGGCCGGCACCGCGATGATCTCGTAGCTGCGGGTCGGGACGTCGTACTTCGCGAACACGTCGCGGATGTCCTCGCCGGTGAGTTTTTCCATGGTCTCGCGTGTCCGGCGAACTTCATCCATGTTGACGTGGTGCAGGTTCGCGTGGGCCAGCACGCCGACCCAGTAGCTCGGCTCCTTGACCTGCGTATCGTAGTGCGTCAACACCTGCTTCTTCGCGTTGGCGAGCTCTTTTTCGCTCGGGCCGTTCTTGCCGAACTCCGCGAAGATCTTGCGGATCTCCTCGATCACGCGGGCGGGCGTGTTCGGTGCGCAGGGCGCGCCGGTGAGGAACATGCCCGCATCGCGGTACACCTCCGACGGCGCGTTTTGCACACCGATCGAGTACACCAGCGACAGGTCTTCGCGAACCCGCTTGATGAGCCGGCTGTCGAGCGTCTTCGAGGCGAGCTCGAGCGCCCGCGCGTCATGGTAGTTGTCCGCCTGCGGACCGATGAAACCGTAGAGCACCATCGCCTGCGGCGTGATCGTCGGCACCTCGACGCGATCGACCAAGGGGCCCGGCTTACGATGAAGCACCCGCAGCGGGTCGAGATAGCCGGCGGACCGCGGCCGCTTGGGCAGCGAACCGATGTACTTCTCGATCAGCGGCATCACGTCGGCCTGCTTCATCCGGCCGACGACGGCCACCTCGATCGGTGCCTGTTTGGCGAGCCGCTCGATCCATGCTTGCGCCGCGGCCGGTGACTGCGATTCGATCCGCCGGGCGTCCTTGAGCGTCAGCCGCGGATCGCCGTTGCTTACCAGCTCGCGCAGCCGGCGAATCGCGACAAACTGAGGGAACTTCTCGTACATCTTGAGCCGCTGGAGCGAGCTCTGCTTCCAGTTGTCGAACGCGGCCTGTTCGATCTTGCCGTCGGTCAGCAATGCGTAGACCAGCTCGAGCCCCGCTTCGAGGTCTTCGGGCGAGCCGACGACATGGATCGTGAGGGCATCGCCGCCCATGTCGGCCCGCACCTGGATATTGCGGCCGGTCATCAGGTCGGTGATGTCGCTGGAGGAGAGCCGGTGCGTGGCGGGTTGATCGAAGAGCAGCGACGCGACCTCGGTCACACCGGCGTTGTCGGCGGTTTCCTCGATCCGCCCGCCGGCAAGCGCGATCGTGACGTGGATGTAGTCTTCCTTGTAATCCATGTAACGCTGGTGGACGGCGACGCCGTTTTCGAGCCAGAAATGGTGGATGCCGAGTTTTTCGTCGGTGGTCGATTCGACGACCTTGCCGGGCGCCGGCTGTTGTTCGAGCAGTTGGGCGAGTTCGCCCTGTTGCTCGGGTGCCGTGACCTTTCTGGCCAGCGCCGCGCGAGCCGCCGCCAACACCTGCTGCTCGTCGGGAACGGTCACGCCCTTCTTCTGCGGCATCGTGAGCACGAATGCGAACGTGCCCGGCTTGAAGTTCTCCGCGAACGACGCGCTGACCTCGTCGAGCCCGATCCCCGGCAGGAGCCGCTGGAGCAGGTCGAGCTCCTGCTGCGCTGACATCAACGGCGCGCCGTCGTTGACCGCGCCATTCATGTCGAACAGGACAGCGCGGGCATTGCGGGTCGCTTCCGCCTTGACCTGGTGCTTCGCCGTGGCGAGCAGGTCGCGCTTGGCGAGATCGAACTCGCGCTGCGTGAACCCGTATTGCCGCGCCCGGCTCACCTCGCTGACGAGATCATCGAGCATTGTTTCCCATTTTCCCGGATCGCCGTCAGCCTGCGCGATGACGAGGACGGCGTCGTGGAAGAAGTTGTGCGTGCCAGCGCCGGCGGCGAGGTAGCTGGCGGTCCCCTTCTTGACACGCTCGTCATAGCGACGGCCAATGATCCAGGCGGCGATTTGCTCGACCAGGTCGCGGCGGGCCTGCGAGACAGTGGTGGACGGTGGCCGGCCGGGCCGGAGGTTGTACATCGCCACCTCGCACTGCGCCGCCTCGGGATCGGTCACGACAATCGCGCGTTGCTTCGTGAACAGCTTGAACTCCGAACCGTGGGGCTTCCGGGCGGGCACCGTCGCCCGATACTTGCCAAACCACTTCTCGATCAGCGGCACGATGGGCTGCGGATCGGCGTCGCCAACGAGCATCACCGTGATGCGTTCGGGCCGGTACCACGTGCGGTAATAGTCCACAAACTCCGCTCGCTGCGCGCTCTCGATCACCTTTTCCAGCCCGATGGGCATGCGCTCGGCGAAACGCGAGCCCTCGAACAACCGCGGCCAGAGCTTGTCACGCATGCGCTGCTGGGCGTTGAGGCCGGCGCGTTTCTCCGAGAGGATGACGCCCCGTTCCTTGTCGATCTCCTCTTTGCTCAGCAACAACCGAAACGCCTGGTCACTGAGGACGGTGAGCGCCTTGTCGATCTGCGCGGGTTTGGTGTCGGGCAGGAAGATCATGAACGCGGTCTGGTCAAAACTGGTGAACGCATTGACATCGCCGCCGAACTCCATCCCGATGCTCTCGAAGTAGGGGATCAGCGATCCCGGCGGGAAGTTCTCCGAACCGTTGAACGCCATGTGTTCGAGGAAGTGCGCCAAGCCGCGCTGCGATTCCTTCTCGTTGAGCGAGCCGGTGCCGACGTGCATCATCAGGGCCATTTTCCCCGGCGGGACACCATGCTTGACGTACATCCACGTCACGCCGTTATCGAGCTTGCCCGTCAGGATGCGGGGGTCTTGGGGGAGTTTCTCGTCGCCGGCCGCCAGGGCGACCAGCATGAGAGTCGCGGCCAGGGCGCAGCACTGCATGACTCGTGCTTTCATTTCGGTTCCACCTGCTTTCCGTATGCGGGTAATCGGACCCCGTCGTGAGGCTCGCGTGTTCGCCACGCACTATACCCGAGGAGCACGCGACGCAGAAGCCGGCTCCCCCGACCCACCGTTCATGAGCCGGCGCCACGCCGCGGATGGTGATGGCCCGCGGGAGCGCTGGCGGGATGGTGGGCCGGCGAGGGTGTGGCGGAATGTCGCGCCGGCCGGGTCGCGGGCGGTGTCGCCGCGGACCTGGCCGGCCGGGAGGCGGGTTGCGAAGCGGGCCGGCTGGTGGTCTTGTGTTCCGGTTTGGGCGGCGTGAGGCCGTAGAGCACGATGTCGCCGGCGCCGCGATCTTCGTCGTCGAAGGCGAACCGGCCGTCGGGTCGGGATCGGTACGCGAGCGTGACAACGCGGGCGCGGGGGGCCTTGGCCCGCAGTTTCCGGTAGGTACCGCCCTCGTTTTCGACGTGGAACCCGCCGACCACGAGCATCACCCGTCGGCGCGGGTACCGCCGGCGATAGTTGGCGATCGCGTCGGACATGGCCTCGTCCCAAAGCAGTTGCGCGAGGTAGAACTTTTTCCAGTCGAGCGAGTGTGGCATGCCGGCGGGACGGGAGGCGACGGCCCGGGCGGGTTGCGAGGCGGGCGCCGAGAGGTCGATGCCCATGGCTTGGGCGAAGCGCGTGCGATAATCGCCCCCGAGCATGGAGAACTGCGGCGGCAGCCACTGTCGATCCGCGGGCTTGAGCGACGCGCGAAACGCCGCGTAGTCGGTGCCCGATTTGCGAAAGGCCTTCACGAGTCGGCGGGGGGCGTTGGCGGCGATCACCGGTACGCGGGCCGCCCGGCAAAGCTCGATGAGCGGACGGTGTGTGCCCAGGTACGAAGGCGGCCGGTGCGCCTGCTCGATGTAGTCGGATTCGTCCAGGCGCCCGTCGAGGTAGGCATCGAGCGCCGCCTGCTGGTCGGTTTCGAAGAACTCCATCGCCAAGGCCATCGGCCGGCGCGTCTCGAGCAGCGCGTACAGGAGCTGCGCCTCGAGCTGGTTGCACACCGCGTCGCCGTGACGTTCGCCGAGCAGGACGATGTCCGCGGCGGCACAGCGCCGGGCAACGGCTGCGAAATCCACCGGCCGGCCCGAGCGGCCGTCGTAGGCCTGGAACTGGTGGAACAGGAAGGCGCTGCCGCCGGTCTGTCGCTGGAGGTCGATACGACGGGGGGTGGCGCAGCCGGCCAGGAAGCCGACGGCGACGGCGGCGGCGAACAAGCAGAATCGATCGAACATAGCCCGTGGTTCCTCAGCAAGAAGGCGCGGCGAGGGGGGAGCATCAGCTCCGCAGAATCGCCAGCGCTTCGGCCCGCGTCTTGTCGATGGTTTTCATGAGTCCGCGAAGGGCGGAGGTGACCATCATGCTGCCGGGTTTTCGCACGCCCCGGCACGTCATGCAGGTATGCACCGCCTCGATGACGACGGCACAGCCCTTGACGTGTACTTTTTCCGCCAGCAGGTCGGCGATCTGCGAAGTCAGGCGTTCCTGGACCTGCGGCCGGCGGGCGTAGGCATCCACGATGCGCGCCAGCTTGGACAACCCGAGGATCTTGCCGCCGGGGATGTAGGCAATGTGCGCCTTGCCCTCGAAGGGCATGAGGTGGTGCTCGCACATACTGTTGAAAGGGATGTCGCGCAACGCCACCATCTCGTGATGGTCCTCGTCGAACGCGGTGACGAGGTGACGCTCGGGATCTTCGTGTAATCCCGAAAACAGCTCGGCGTACATACGGGCTACGCGGTTGGGCGTCTTCCGGAGACCTTCGCGATCGGGGTTTTCGCCGATCGCGTAGAGAATCTCGCGGACGGCCCGCTCGATCCGCGGAAGATCGACGGGGCCGCGCTGGGCTGTCTGCCTGGTGTCCATGATTCTGCCGT
>JALSRY010000799.1 GCA_026984555.1 Phycisphaerae bacterium | reverse complement strand
CGCGCCCGCGACTCGTTGACCTGGGATCGTCGTCAAGGATGGAGCCGGGCCAGCGCCACGATGTGCGTCGCAGTGGCAGTGGCCTCTCGGGCGCGCTCAGCTCACCGAGTCGTAGTTGTCCTGGTATTCGTCGTTGTCGGGGTAGAGGTGGAGTGCTTCGAGGAAGTCGGCCCGGGCCTCGTCGTAGAAATCCGTGCCGAGCGAACGATACCACACCCCGCGGGTATTGTACGCGCCCGCGAGGCGTGATTTCGACTTGTCGTTGGTCTTGTCGAGGTCGTACGCTTCCTTGTACGCGTCGATCGCCGCCGTGTGGTCGTAGATCGCCGCGCGTTCATCGCCGTAGGACAGGAACGCGTCGATCGCCGATTGTCTGTAGCCCGTGTCGTGCGGCCGAAGCTCGTGGGCGGCCTTGTAGGCGTAGGCGGCTTCCTTGTAGTTCCCGTCGGCCAGGTACTGGTCGCCGAGCGTAGCCCGGGTCGCGGCGAGTCGACTCGCGTAGGTCACGTTGTCCGGATCGAGGTCATACGCCGCCTGGAAGGCTACGACCTCCTTGCCGACCTCCCCGCCGTCGGCTTCACGCCGGCGTTCGAGGATCAACCCCGCGCGGTAGAGCCCTTCGGCCACGCTTTGCTTGAGCTCGTCGTCGTCGACCGCTTCCAGCTTGGTGGCGGCAACCTTGAAATCGTCCACCGCGCTCGACACGTCGCCCATCCGCATCCGCCACTGGGCCCGGGCGACGTACCCCTCGACCATTCCCTTCTTGACCTCGTCGCCCAAGGGGTCGAGCTGCTCGGCGGCACGGAAGAAGCGCATCGCTCCGTTCACGTCCCCGCGCGCCGCGGCATCACGCCCCAATGCGACCTGGGCGAGCGCCTCGTCGGCCAGGTAGAGTGGATCCTGGTTGGCCAATTGGGAGGCCCGCGCCAAGGTCCGGGCCGCGAGCTCGTGCTTGCCCAGCTTGAGCTGGGTCTGGCCCAGCAGATTGTTGAGGAACGCAGCCTCCGGCGCCTGCTTGAGCAACGCCGAGAGTTTCGCCTCGATGATACGGAGCTGCGGCTCGGCCGCGGTGCTGATGGCGAGTTGGTACTGTGTCAGGCCGTTGGCGGCGTCGCCCGATTCGACGAGTTTCTCGGCCAGGAGCACGCGGGCCTCGGCGTTGGAGGGCGATTTCTTGGTGAGCGCCACGAGTAGGCGAATGCCCTGGTCGCGCGTGGAGGGCTGGGCCACGAGCCGACGGGCGGACTTCAAGACCGTGGCGTCGTCTTTCTGGAGCAGTCGTGCGTTGGTCGCGTCCTGGTCGAAGCCGTACTGGGGCGCCATGTAGTGCGCCTTTTCGAAATACCGCTGGGCCTTGACGTAGTGGCCCTGGTCCATCTCGATGGCCCCGAGTCCGTGGACGGCGACGGCGTTGCGGGGATTCTTCTTGAGCAGGTCTTCGAGCAGGGAACGGGCATCGTCGAACCGCCCGTTGACGCGAAGCGCCGTCGCCTGCTTGATCGTTTCCTTTTCCTGTTTGGCCTGCTTGGGGGAGATGGTCGGCGGGGCCTGGGCGTGCAGTTGCATCGCGAGGCCGGCGAGCTGGGTGTAATCGACCCCGGAAGACGCCGACGACGCTCCCTGCCCGAGCGAAAGGAGCGCCGCCGGTCCGAAATCACTGCCCCCGGAAACGGTTTCTCCCGGCGTACCCGCCCCGGGCATCGCGCCCAGCAGCGATGCCATGCCAGTCAGGATGGACAGGTTTGTGCCGATCTCCATCGTCGCGCGTCTCCGGGTACACCCCTGCGTTACCCGGAGTGTTCCAAATGTTCACGGGGCACGCCTTCCCAAGCGCGCGGATTCTTGACGGGCCGATCATGCCCCCGGTTTGGCTCGATCAGGGGACTTCTTATCAGACGATTGGCTGGTGTTGTGCCGTCACGGGCAATTCGGTTTCCCGGCGCGGCGTGTTGGCGCAGCGCACGCCTCCGCCACCCGGGCAGGCTCGCGGCAGCGAAGACGGGCAATCGTGTCCTCAGGGCGTCGCAAAACCGCCGGCATCAAACCCGAACGGTCGCAACCGCCCGCGAAAGCCTGACTCGGTCTCTCCCGGCTCGATCGTCACGAAGCCCGCGCGCGCGTCGAACGGAAGCTCGAGCTTGATCGTCTCCACCGGCGCCTTCGTCGCGGCCAGCAGGAGGTTGGGATTGCCGCCGGTCTGGTAGAGCAGGGTTGTGAGAATCGCGAGGAGAACCAGCGTGAATGTGCCGATGACGTGCCAGCGCGTGTCTTTGTGCAGCCGGCCGAAACCCGCGGCGGCTGCCGGCAGGGACGGTCGCGGGCCGGGCGCGATGGAGGGCGCCGGCGCGTCGGTCGGTCGCCGAGCGGCGGATCGGCTCGCGAACGCCTGTTGCGCGAGGATGCGCGTGACGACCTCGGGGCCCCAGCGTTTCTCGATGGTCCACGTGTAGTCGGTGGAGGTTTCGGGCCGTCCGGGGCCCGGTGCGCCGGTCGAAGTGTCCCGGCTCCCCGAGGCGCCGACGGGTATGCCGCGCTGGAGCGCGACGGCGCGCACGCGGCCACGTGTGGCGTGGCGTCGGACGGCGGGCGCGACCCACCCCTGCGCCTGCTCGAAACGGTCGAACCGAAACACATCGGGCACGGTTTCGTGACCGTCGAACGTAAGCAGCAAGCGGTACACTTCCCCCGGGACTGCCTCGAACCCCATGAGCCTCGCTTCCCCGATCGCCATGCAGCGCGGTGCGCTGGTTACCTTCACGTGAGCCCGACCGCCCGCGCGGCCGGGACGGGGAGTGTACCACAGCGGCGTGGGTCGCGGAAGGGCGCGAGTCCGCTTGGCACGTTGCAAGCGGACTCCTACACTGCGGCCACACTACCTGGAGGCCGGCGATGAGCGTGCGCAACCTGGATGCCTTGTTCGAACCGCAGTCCGTGGCCGTCATCGGGGCGTCGAACGCGCCGGGGAGCATCGGCGGCGTGGTGATGCGTAACCTGCTGAAGGCGGGGTTCGCGGGGCCGATCATGCCGGTCAACCCGAAGTACCGGGCGGTCGCCGGCGTCTTGACGTATGCGGACGTGGCGAGCCTGCCGCTGGCCCCTGATTTCGCGGTCGTCTGCACGCCGCCGGGTACGGTGCCGGGGATCATCCAGCAACTGGGTGAACGAGGGACGCGAGCCGCGGCGGTGATCACGGCGGGTTTGTCGGCGCGGCATGACCAGCACCAGACGATTCAGGAAGCGATGCTGGCGGTCGCCCGGCCGGCGGGTTTGCGGATACTCGGCCCGAACTGCGTCGGCATGATGGTGCCGCGCCTCGGCTTGAACGCGAGTTTCGCCCACACGACGATCGAGGAAGGCAACATCGCGTTCGTTTCGCAATCGGGCGGTTTCTGCACCGCGACGCTCGATTGGGCCCGCGCGCGTGGCATCGGTTTTTCGCATTTCGTCTCGCTGGGCAACAGCGCGGACGTGGACTTCGGCGACGTGCTCGACTACCTGGGCAGCTCGGCGGATACTTCGGCGATTCTGCTCTACATGGAGTCGATCGGTGCCGACGAGGCCCGCAAGTTCATGTCCGCCGCGCGTTCCGCCGCCCGCAACAAGCCGGTGATTGCGATCAAGGCCGGTCGCAACGCGGAGGGTGCGCGGGCCGCGGCGTCGCACACGGGGGCGCTGGCGGGCTCGGACAACGTCTACGACGCGGCGTTGCGTCGCGCGGGCATTCTGCGCGTGTTCACGCTGGACGAGCTGTTCGACGCCGTGGAAACGCTGGCTCGGGTCCGGCCGCTCGCAGGCGATCGGCTGGCGATTCTCACCAACGGAGGGGGCCCGGGCGTGATCGCCACCGATGCGTTGATCGAAGCGGGCGGGCAGCTCGCCCCGCTCAGCGAGTCCACGCTCGCGCGGCTCGATCAGCTCTTGCCGGGCACGTGGTCGCACGCGAACCCGGTGGACATGATCGGTGACGCCGACGCGAACACCTATCGCGATGCGTTGCGCATTCTGATCGAGGACCGGAACGTCGATGCCATCCTCGTGATGAATGCGCCGAGCGCGATCGCCCCGCCCGTGGAGGCGGCGCGGGGCATCGTGGACATCGTCACCTCGCAGACGCAGCTTCCCATCCTGACGAGCTGGCTGGGCGGTGAAGCCGCGGGCCGGGCCCGACAGGTTTTCGCGCGTGAGGGCATACCGAGCTACGAAACGCCCGAGCACGCCATCCGGGCCTTCATGCACCTCGTTCGCTATCGGCGCAACCTGGAAATCCTGACGCAGGTTCCACCGTCGCTGCCCACCGATTTCACGCCCGCCGTCGAGTCGGCACGGAGCACGATTGCGGCGGTGCGCGGCGTGGGGCGCGAGCTGCTGACCGAGCCGGAAGCCAAGCAGGTTCTGGCGGCTTATGGCATTCCCGTGGTGGAGACGCGCGTCGCCGAAACGCCGGACGACGCTGCCCGCGTCGCGGGTGCCATCGGATTTCCGGTGGCGCTCAAGATTCTCTCGGCGGACATCACGCACAAGTCCGACGCGGGCGGCGTGGTGCTGGGCCTCAACTCCGCCGAGGACGTGCGCGACGCGGCCCGGCGGATGAACAAGCGCATCAGCACACGTTTTCCGCAGGCGCGTCTCGACGGGTTCTCGGTGCAGCAGATGGCCCGCCGACCGCGTGCCCACGAGTTGATCGTGGGCATGACCACCGACTCGATTTTCGGTCCGGTGATACTGTTCGGGCGTGGCGGGACGGCGGTCGAGGTGATCGGCGATCGGGCGGTCGCGTTGCCGCCGCTGAACATGAGCCTCGCCCGGCACCTGATCGAGCGAACGCGGGTGTACCGGCTGCTCAAGGGGTACCGGGACCGTCCCCCGGCCGACCTCGACGCGATTTGTCTGGTACTCACGCAGGTTTCGCAACTGATCGTGGACTGCCCGGAGATCGTGGAGTTGGACATCAACCCGCTGTTCGCGGACGACCAGGGTGTTCTCGCACTCGATGCCCGGATTCGCGTGGCGGCGGCGAAGCAGGCGGGTGCCGACCGGCTCGCCATCCGTCCGTACCCGCGCGAGCTGGAGGAAACGATCGCGTTGCCGTCGGGACGCCGGATTCTCGTCCGCCCGATTCGCCCGGAGGATCAACCCGCCCACGAGGCTTTCGCCGCCCACCTGACCCCGGAAGACCTTCGTTTTCGGCTGCTGGGGGCGCACCGCGAGATTCCCCCGTCGGAAATGGCGCGGCTGGTACAGATCGACTATGACCGGGAAATGGCGTTCATCGCGGTGGACCCGAACGCCGCCGAGCCCGAAACGCTCGCGGTCGTCCGCTGCGCGATCGACCCGGACGGCACGCGGGCCGAGTTCGCGGTCATGGTTCGGTCGGACCTGAAGCGCAGCGGTCTCGGAACCGTCATGATGAACAAGATGATTCGCTATTGCCGCGAGCGGGGGCTGCGCGAGATCGTCGCGCAGGTGTTGCGTGAGAACAGCGCGATCCTGAACCTCACGAAAAAGCTCGGCTTCGAGGCGCGTCTACGCCCCGACGGCGAGCGCTTCGAGGTTCGACTGCGACTCGATCCGGCGGGCTGAACGGCATCCGCCCGCGGCCGGCTCCGCGAACCACCGCAGCGCCGGAAAGGACGCACCGACCGCCCGCGACTCAGCCGTCCGAGCACCACTGACCGTAGCGCATCAGCAGGATCGCCAGGTCCGCCGCGTCCACGTCACCGTCACAGTCGAAGTCGCCGTCGTCCGGCCCGGCCCCATCGTTCATGCCATAATGAGCCAGGAGCACCACGAGGTCGTCGAGCGCCACGAGGTCGTCGCCGGTCAGATCCCCCGGGCACGTCGCGCACACGATTTCGACCGTCGCGTCGCCGAGGGTTCCGGTGATGACGGTGTTGGGCGTATCGCCGCTGAACACCCGCGTCTGTCCGGGCGGATCGCCCGCCGAAGCGGCGATGTGAACGATCGCCACCCCCGTCTGCTCCGTGGTGTGAAAGACGAAGGTGGTCAGCAACAAGCCCTCGGGCGGCGCCAGCACCTGCTCGCCCAACGGCGCGAGCACGGTGTACATCGCGTCGCCGTCGGCGGGCGGGAACGCTTCGTTGAGGCCGTAAGGATCACTGGCGAACCCCGAGAAAAGCCAATCCGGGACCGGCGGGTCCTCGACGCCGACCAGTTCCAGGCGTGCGGGATCCCACTGGACGATCACGTCCGCCGCCGCGATCGACTGCGCCTGTTCG
>JALSRY010000798.1 GCA_026984555.1 Phycisphaerae bacterium | reverse complement strand
CTTTTTCCTGCACATCCCGTTTCCGCCCCCGGAAATCTTCCTCAAACTCCCCTGGCGGTTCGACGTGTTGGAGGCCCTGCTCGATTTCGACGGCCTCGGGTTCCAGACGCAGGGCTACCGGCGCAACTTCGCCCAGTGCGTCAATTCGGTCATGCCGGGGATCTCGATCCGTGGGCGGGGCCGGGTGATCACCACGCGCACGCCGCAGCGGCGCGTGCAGATCGGCGTGTTCCCGATCAGCATCGATTTCGACGAATTCGCCCAGCGGGCGGCGGAAGCGGAGATCGTGACGCGCATGGGCGAGATCCAGGAGCAGTTCCCCAACCGCAAGTTGATCCTGGGCGTCGATCGGCTGGATTACACCAAGGGCATCCCCGAGCGGCTGCGAGCCTTCGGACGCGCGCTCGAGCGTTTTCCCGAGTTGCGCGAGCGGGTGACGCTCATGCAGGTCGTCGTGCCCAGCCGGACGGCGATCGGCGAATACCAGGAGCTCAAAGCCGAAATCGAGATGCTCGTCAGCGACGTGAACGGCCGTTTTACGGTTCCGGGCTGGGTGCCGATCCACTACCTGTTCCGCAGTTTCGACCGCGACGAGTTGATCGCGATGTACCGGGCGGCGGACGTGATGGCGGTCACTTCGCTGCGCGACGGAATGAACCTGGTGGCCAAGGAATACTGCGCCTGCCGCGTGCTCAACGACGGCGTGCTGATCCTCAGCGAGTTCGCCGGGACCGCCGCCACGATGCACCGCGGGGCGATCCTGGTGAACCCGCACGATCGGGAGGGGATGGCCCAGGCGATCTACAACGCGCTGATGATGAGCGAGCCCGAGCAGAAGATGCGCATGCGCGGGTTGCGCCGGGGCATCCGTACCCACGACGTCTACTGGTGGCTCGAGACGTTCCTGCGGGCCAGCCACGAAGCCGATCCGGATTTGCCCGCGCCGCCGGCGGAGAGCGACCTGCTCGCGATCCTCCCCCCGGGCGCGGCACGCCGGGCCGCCGACGCGGCCGAAGCGCTGGCGGCGGCGGATGCCTTGGTCGCCGAATCGCTCGCTTCCGAAACGATCACACCTCCGCCGCCCGTTCCGTAGCCGTCAGCGGGCCAGATCGTTGCGTACCCAGATCGTGCGGTTCTGCGTTTCTTCGGTGGCCTTGACGGTGGCCACGAGATCGAGGTCGCCGTCGCCGTCGAGGTCGCCGTAGCCGACAAACCCCACTTCACCACCGCCGTCGATGGTCACCACGATCGCGGCGGGCCAGGTGTCGGCGAGGCTGGCAGGCTGTTCGAAGTAGCGGATGGCGCCCTCGGTTCCGCTGACGACCAGTTCGAGTTGCCCGTCGTTGTCGATGTCCAGCGCGTGGATGTCGCGTGGCTCGAAGCTCTCGAAATTCGAGATGACGTGCGTGTCCCAATCGTACTCGTAGCGGTCGTCGGGGAAATCCACGGCGGGGTGCTCGAACAGAATCGCCTGCATCTGTTTGCCGCCGGTGGCGACCACATCGGGCCGGCCGTCGCCGGTGACGTCGGCGACGTCGATTGCCCACGAGTCCCGGATACTGCCGACACGGTAGGGCGTCCAGGTGTGCTCGGTGGCCAGGGGGAGGCCGGGGTTGCGGAACCATTCGATCTGGGCGTTGTTGTCGTTGCGGGCGGAGGAGACCACGTCGAGCCACCCGTCGCCGTCCATGTCGGTTACGACCAGCCCCGAGGCACCGTCACGGTCGAGACGCTGCTGGCGTTCATGCTTGCCGACGCTGACGATTGTCCAGTTATGCCCGTCGGTCGCGAACCCCGGGTTGACGAAAATCATCACGTCGCCATCGACGATCTCAAGCGGCTCGACGGCGGCATCGGGGCGCGGGGTCATCGTGATGATGAACGACCGCGAGGCGGCGATGTCGTTGTCGCCGTCGTTGTCGAAATCGGCGATCTCGACATTGGAATAGATCTGCTCGGTCGTGATGATGTAATCGTCCAGGTTCACGCCCGGTCCGATCGCCTGCGCGATGATCGCGAGCAGGTCGGTGTCGTCGATCATCTCGGCGCTGGTGTCGATCCGCTCGCGCAACGCGTCGTTGGGGTCGGGGTTGCCCCAGTCGCGCAGCGTGGTCGTCTCTCCGCTCGACGGATGGTGGTAATACCAGACGGCCTGCTTGGCCCCCGCGACGATGTCCAGGTTGCCGTCGTTGTCGATGTCTCCGACCGCCACATCGGCCAGGTCTTCCATGTCGCGCTTGCTGTCGAGCGTGAGGCTGATGGGGTTCACTTCCGACGCATCCGGCCGGCTGAGCAGGATTTGGATGACGGCCTGCTTGTCCCCGTAGCCGACGACCGGATCGACCTTCCCGTCGCCGTTGAAATCGACCACGAGCGGGGTGCGCTGTTTGTCGCTGATGGCGTGGGTGACGGTGGTGACGGCGGTTCCGGAAAGGAACGTGCGTTCCTGGATGATGTCGGCGGTGAAGGAATCGCCGGCCACGACCCCGCCGCCGGCGACGGTGGTGCCGCCGAGCTGGGGCAGGAAAAAGTAGCTTTCGCATCCGACGAGGATGAGGGTCGTCGCGACGAGCGTGACCGACACGGCCAAGCGGTGCCGAGCAATTGCGAACATGAAGGACGCTCCGTTCGGTTGGGGCCTCTCCGGCGGTCTTCCGAGCGCGACCGCTCTTATCGGGTCGGCCGGATCGGGCGGGCGCTTTAGCAGCGTGGGGCCGCCGGGGCGAGGCCGACGACCGATAGTCTTCGGCTTTTGCGGGCCGGCCGGTCGATCGGGCGCGCTTCCGGGCGTTGGGCGGAGGAAAAACTCACGCGGCGAAAAGGTGCCGATCCGAAGCCCGAACGGTCCGCGTAGCGTCGCGACGCGGGCCGCACGGTGGGCGGGCCGGGGCGCCGCGGGGCCGCTGGCGGGGGAGGACGGGGCCGCTTGTCGCCTGGTGGGTGTGCCCGTAGATTACGCATGCACGGGGGCCGCCTGCGCCCCGGAAGACGCGGAAATCCAAACGGTGAACTGTTCGTGACGCACTACCCCTCCGGTTGGCTTCGAACTGCGCTGGTCGCCACGCTGCTGCTGGTGGCGGGGCGGGGGCAGGTGGTGTGTGCCCAAGGCACGCAGGCCGCCCCGCCGGCCGCGACCCGGCCGTCGGCCCAGACGTCACCGACCACCGCCGCCACCCAGCCGACCTCGGCACCGGTCGAGCGGCCCAACTTTCTCCCGTCCCCCCGCCGACTCGTCGCGTATTTTCTGGCGGCGGCGCGCGAGCGGCGGTACGACGACGCCCAGCGCTGCCTGAATTTCAAGCTCGTCGATCCCGTCATCGCGAGCGAGCACGGCCGCGAGTACGTCACGCAACTGGCCGAAATCCTCGACCGGCTGACCAGGACCGGCTACCTCAAGCCCGACACGCTGCCCGACCAGCCCGACGCCAAGCCGGTGACCTTCGGCGAAGACCCCATCTACGTCACGCTGATGCGCCAGGACGATCGCCGCTGGCGGTTTTCGGCGCAGACCGTCAAGGACATCCCCAACCTGTACAAGGATCTGGACAAGCTGGAGCGCCCGGCGGAAGCGGTGTCGGCGCCGCCGGCGACCGACGACAAGGTCAAGAGCAAGACCCCGGAAAAGGCCGACGAGTTCGACTGGCGCCAGTCACCCCACGCGCTGCTGACCGGTCTGTTCGTGAAGATGATCGCGGCGGCGGACGATCCCTCCGTGTACCAGGATGCACTGGCGTGCATGGATTTTTCCATCGCGGGCGTGCAGAAATACGAGCAACGCGTCGAATACCTGCGCAACCTCTACACGATCCTGGAAAAACTCGTCGAGTCGGAAAAGCTCAACCTCGATGCGCTGCCCGACAAGCTCAACGACCAGAGCTATCACATCCCCGTCGAAGGCTACGAAATCACGCTCAAGCGCATGCCCGACGGACGCTGGGCGTTCGCGGCGCTGACCGTCGCGCGCATCCCCGACATGATCGCGACGCTCAAGGCCGAAGCGGCCAAGGCGGCCAAGAAAGAGGGCAAGGCGGCTGACCGCGGCGCCGTCGTCGCCCAGCCCATCCGCGCCGACACCAGCTCGCCGCGAGCAACGATGAACCTGTTCCTCCGGGCCATGAACGACGGCGATCTCGACAAGGCCGCCCGTTGCCTGGACCTGCGCGGTATCAAGGAGCCGCAACGCGACGCCTTGCGCCTGTTGGCCGGCAAGCTGTGGATGGTGCTCAACCGCACGAAGTTCATCATCCCCCAGGAGTTGCCCGCCTACAGCGACGGACCGGTCTACACCGTGCTGATCCGCGACGAGGGCGTGATCGAAATCGGCAAGGTCGAAGACGGACCGCGCAAGGGCGAATGGTTGTTCACGCGCACCACCGTCCACTCGATCGAGCCGCTCTACGAGGCGACCGAGAACCTGTCCATCGTGCCCGAGCTGCGCGGCAAGGTGCGGCTCTCCTTCTGGGATTGTCCGCCGCTCTATGTCCGTGAGACGTGGGTACCGCGGTTCCTCCGCGGCCGCCTCGCCACGCTGCGACACTGGCAGTGGCTGGGGATCGTTCTCGTGCTCGCCCTGGGGCTCGCCGTTCGCCGGGCGTGCCTCCTGCTGCTGCCGTGGATCGGGCGGCGCGCGCTGGCGACCGAACAGGCGGCCATGCTGCCGAGCTCGCTGCGCCACGCACTCCAGCCCACCTCCACGTTCGTCATGTTGTTGACCTGGTGGGGCGGGCTGCAACTGCTCGACCTCGGCGCCGCCGTCATGGGCTGGATCTGGTGGGCCATGCACATCGTGCTGGCGGTTGTCGGCGTCGTGGCCGTATACCGCCTGGTCGACGTGCTGACAGGTTATTTCAACGCCCGCGCCGCCCGGACGAAGAACCGCCTCGACGACGTGCTCGTACCGCTCGCCCAACGCACCGCGAAGGTGCTCATCATCGCCTTCGGCATCCTGTTCGTCGGCTCGGCGCTCGGGCTCAAGATCGGCCCGCTGCTGGCCGGGCTGGGCGTCGGCGGCCTGGCGTTCGGCCTCGCGGCGCAGGATACCCTCAAGAACTTCTTCGGCTCGGTCAACGTCGTGCTCGATCGACCGTTCCAGGTCGGCGACTGGGTCAAGATCGGCGACGCGGAGGGCACCGTCGAGGCCGTCGGATTGCGCAGCTCGCGCATTCGCACGTTCTACAATTCGCAGGTCACGATCCCCAACTCCGACATCATGAACGCGACGATCGACAACCTCGGCCGCCGCCGCTATCGCCGCATCTACTGCCACCTCGCCGTGACGTATTCGAGCACCCCCGAACAGCTCGACGCCTTTTGTGAGGGAATCCGCGAGCTGATCCGCGAACATCCCTACACGCGGAAAGATTATTACCACGTCTACGTCAACCGGTTCGGCGCCTCGTCCATCGACGTGCTGCTGTACTGCTTCCTCGAAACCCCCGACTGGAGCACCGAGCTGCGCGAACGCCACCGCCTGTTCCTCGACATCATCCGCCTCGCCGGACGACTCCGCGTCGAGTTCGCGTTCCCGACCCAGACGATCCACCTGCACCAGGAAACCGGCCCGCCGCCCGAATCACCCTTGCCGCCGACGATCCCCACGCTCGGCGACGAGGCGATCACCTTCGGCAAAGAGCAAGCCGCCGAGATCGTCAGGCAGGAGTTCGGCGAGACCGTCGAGAAACCCCCGCCGGTGACCTTCTGACGAGTGATCCGGTGCACGAACGCGACAAAACCCGAAAACCCGCGCGGGGGCGCACGCCATACGACGCTCCGAGGTTGCCGTGAATCCGCTCTGGATATTTCGTGATCCGGCGCTCGACGGCCCGACCAACATGGCCCGCGACGAGTACCTGTTGTACTCGGCCGAGTACCGCCCCGCGGCACTGCGCATCTACCAGTGGTCGCCCCCGACCCTGAGCCTCGGGTGCTTCCAACGCTACGCGCAGATCCGCGAACTTCCCGAGGACGTGCAGCGCCTCGCGGTGGTGCGGCGACCGACCGGCGGGGGGGCGATCCTCCACGATCGTGAGATCACGTACTGCCTCACGCTCGACGATTCGCTCGCCCCGGCCACGCGGGCTCCCGTGACCCTGTATCGACTGGTGCACGAGTTGTGGCGGTCCGTGCTGGCCGACGACGGAATCGCCGGCGAGCTGGCCCCCGAGAGCTACCCCTTTCCTTCACCACGCCGCGGCCCGTTTTTCTGCTTTGAAAAACCGGGGCAGACCGATCTGCTCGTCG
>JALSRY010000797.1 GCA_026984555.1 Phycisphaerae bacterium | reverse complement strand
GCCGGGCGCAAGACGGTGTGGTGCTGTGTCGACCGGCCTCCGGCGTGTCGATCGACGACCTCCTGCGAAACTGGAAGGCCCGGCGCATTTCCGCGCCCGGACGCCCCGCGACCTACCGACTGCACAACAACATCGGGGTGGTGCGTCGCGGCGATATGCTCTACTTCGGTGATCTGTTGCCGGCGCGCGGACTGTTGCACCGCGTTCGGCGTTTCCTGGCTGGGGGAGCTCACAAATCGCTGGCTGACGATCCGGCGTACCAGGCGTTGCTGGCGCGCGTGCCCGCGCGGCCGAGCGGTTTGGCGTTCGCGCGGACGGCGCAGGCCGCTCCGCTGATCGTTCCGAAGGTACGATCCAGCTCGCAACCCGCCAGCCGACCCGCAGCCAACCCGCGGTTGCCGGACCTGCCCGGTCCGTTGCACCACGCGCGCAACGTGATGATTTCGTTGCACCGCGACAAGACGCTGCTGCATTTCACGCTGGTGGGTGACGGGGCCGATGCGTCGCGGGCGAAGGGGGGGCTTGCGTTCCTGGCGCGGTTGCCGGCGCGGACGTTTGCCGCCTGGGAGGGGCATGTCGATTATGCGAGCCTGCCGGCGGCGCTCGAGGCCCTGCCTCCCGGCGGGGCGTGGGGGGCCGTGCTCCAGGTCGATCGGCAGGGTGGTATCGTGACCCGGCTCGCGCGGGCGCTCGCCACGGACACGTGCATCGCGGTGGGGCCGGTTTCGCCGAAGAAACGCGCCGAAGGGGCACCGCCGCTGCCCGCCGCCGCGGTCTTGATCGCCACGCGTGACGCGGACGCCGCGGAGGAAGCACTGCGAAGCGCGGTGGATGCGGGGATCGCCGGCTACGCGGTGTTCGCGTTGGCCCAGGGGGTGCCGCCGCTGGGGGCCGTCGAGCAAACCCGGTTGGGCACGACAGACGCTTACGTGCTCGATCTGAGCCCGTTGCTCAAGCCGTCGGCCCGTGCGGGAATCGGCGAACTGCACCTGTGTTGGGCCGTTCACCATGGCGCGCTCATTCTCGCCACACACATCGACTGGCTCGGTGACCTCATCGCGGCCCGCGAGCGCCGCGGCGACACGCTCGCGGGCGTGGTGCGGCTCTCGCGTGGCCAGCTCACCCCGCAGTCCACCACCGCCCTGGTCATTCAGACCGGGCTGATCTCCGACGTGGGACGGCGCTGGCTGGAGTACCTGCGTCGCGCGCGACCGGAGGTATTCGAGGAAAGCTGGTGGCGTGACCGACAGCCCGGCGGCGGGGAAGCGCGGCTGGGGATCAACGTCTCGCTGGACGAGAGCCACCACCGCCTGCGTATCGAAAAGGTTTTCAAGGGTCAGCCCGCCGACGGACACCTCAAGAAAGGCGATTACATCGTCGGGTGCGAAAACCGCCGCTTCGCCACGGACAACCCGATCGCGGAAGTGCGTAACGCCATTCGCAACCGCCCCCACGCCCGCTGGGTCGAGCTACTGATTCAACGCAACGGAGTGACGCTGCGCAAGCGCATCCCGTTGCCGTTCGTCAACCCGATCGAAGGGCTCGAACGGATCGTCGCGATCGGTCGGGTGGCCCGTTGCGGCGTGTATTTCGACGATCGGGCGGGAGCGGGCTCGCGCGGGTTTCTCACGATCCAGTTGCAACCCCAGCGCCCACCGGCCGGCCCGTAGCGAGAGGCTCGACGGTTCGGGTGAAACGGTGCGGCGTGGCCGCCCCGGACGGAGACGTTTGACGCGAAGCCGACGGCACGGCCCGGAGGATGCTCACTCTTCGGCGCGTGCCTGCCAGGCCGATTCCGCCTCCGACAGCTCGCCCTTGATCGCGTCGAACTCGGCCCGTTTGCGGGCGACGGCGGCCCCGTCGCGGCACACGGCCGGGTCGGCGAAATCGCGTTCGAGCCGCGCGAGCCGCTCCTCTGACTCGATGATGAACGTCTCCAACTCGTCGAGGGTCATGCGTTCGAAACGCGATCGCGGGCGTTTGGGACCGCTCACGGCGGCGGTTCGCCTCGGCTTGCCGGTGCGGCGCGGGCGAGCGGGTGGCTCGGCGACGCGGCTTTCCTGCTCGGTCAGCCGAATATAGTCCGAATAGTTGCCCGCGATGAGCCGATGGCCGCCCGGGCGCAGAACGAGCAGGTGTTGTGCGATTTGGTCGAGGAAATAGCGGTCGTGGCTGACGGCCACGATGGTGCCGGGGAAGGCCGCCAGCGCCGCCTCGAGCGCCTCGCGCGCGCGGATATCGAGGTGATTGGTCGGTTCATCGAGCAAGAGCACCTGGGGAGCCCGGAGCATCAGGCGGGCCAAGCGCAACCGCGACTGCTCCCCCCCGGAAAGCTTGTCCACGGGCTTGAACACGTCGTCGCCGGTGAAGAGAAAGCGGGCGAGAAAGTTGCGCGCGGCCAGGTCGCTGAAATCGGGCCGTACCGCGAGAATCTCGGAAATCGGTGTGCCGCCGGCGTCCAAGTCATGCGCCTCTTGCGCATAGGTACCGACGGTGGCATGGGGATCGAGAACAGCCCGACCGGCGTCGGCGGCGACCTCCCCGAGCAGAATCCGCAGCAGGGTCGTCTTGCCGGTGCCGTTCGGGCCGGTGATTCCCAACCGCCGACCCGCGACCAGTTGCAACGACAGGTCGGTGAACAGCAGCTTTTCGCCGTAGCGCTTGGACAACCCGTCGAGCTCGACCACGACGTGTCCCGCGCGCTGCCCCGCCCCGGCGGAACCGGGGGGAGCGAGCGTATCGAAGTCCATGGTGAGGTCGCGTTCTCGGGTGGGCGGCCGGAGGACGAACTCGCCCGCTTCGATCCGCCGTTGAAGGCGTTTGCGGCGACCCTGTGCCTCGCGGGTGCGTTGCCCGGCGAGGTGACGGGCGATGAACTGCTGTTCTTTTTCGAGCAGAGCCTTGTCTTTTTCGTACTGGCGTTGTTGCGTGGTCTCGCGCAGTTTCCGGACCCGAACGTAGTTGGTGTAGTTGCCGGGGTAGGATCGCAGGCCGGCGCGCTCGACCTCGATGATACGGTCGGCGAGCCGATCGAGCAGGTAGCGGTCGTGCGAGATGATCGCCGCCCCGCCGTGGTGGCCGGCGAGAAACTTCTCGAGCCAACGGACGGCGTCGATGTCGAGGTGGTTGGTGGGTTCGTCGAGCAGCAGGTACGAGGTGTCCTGGAGGAGTAGCTTCGCGAGCGCCGCCCGGCATTTCTGTCCGCCGGAGAATGCCTTCATCGGCAACGACCGGTCGGCCTGCGAGAAGCCGAGCCCGCCGAGGATCTCGTCGAGCCGCTGCTGGTAGGTGTAGCCGCCGGCGGTCTGAAAGCGTGCGTCGACCTGGTCGTATTGCTTCATCAGTGGGGCGAGTGCGGGGCTGTCGTGGTGTTCGGCGATTTGCTGGGAGAGCTGTTGAAGTTTTCGCTCCATTGCGAGCACGTCCGCGAAAACGCCGAGCACCTCGTCATGCAAGGAGTTGTCGAGGCCGATCTCGGGCTCCTGCGAGAGGTATCCGACGCGCATGCCGCGGGACCGGGTGACGGTGCCGGTATCGGGGGTGATCTGGCCGACGATCAGGCGCATCAGCGTGGTTTTGCCGGCGCCGTTGGGGCCGACGATGCCGACCGTCTCGCCGCTGCGCAGCTCGACGGAAACATCGTCGAGGACGAGCTGCCCGCCGAACTGCTTGGTCACGTTCTGTACGCTGATCGTACCCATGCTGCGATTCTGTCAGCCGGTTTCCTTCCCTGATGTCGGACACCCGAGCCTGGCCCGCGAGCCGAGCGGCGCTGGGCCGCTAAGGATAGCAGACAACCCGCTGGTGCGCCCGGACCCGTGAAAAAAAGCGCACCGAGGACAAAGAACAGCGGGCAGGCGCCGGCGTGCGTGAGCTTCGTAGGATTGTCGGGCAACCCGACGGCCCGACCGGTTCAGCCGGGATCGGACCGGCCGCGGGCGTGCTCACGCCGGGGCGTTCGTCCTGCGCGAGCGGGAGTAGCCGCCGCGTCTGCCGCGGGCGTCCTACCCTGGTTCCGTGGCCGAGGTCAGCCCGCCGGAGCCGGTGGGCCTGGCGTGGCCGGAGCCGGGACGAGGGATGGGGGCGGCGGTTGCGGCCGGCACCGTGTTGATCTGGACGACCTGCGGGCCGGGCGTGCCGGGCAGGGCATGGGCGGCCTGTCCGCCGTCGGGGTTGCGCATCGGCACCCGGCTGGCGGGGACGGTCGTGTTGCGCTTGATGTTGCCGCGCATCAGCCGAAATGCCCAGCCGATGGTCCGCCGAACCGTCTGCACCGTGCCGCGCATACCCACCAACTGCATGAGCGCGTCGGCGAGGTAAAGCTTGCTCTTGGGGCGCACAAGGGCGACGAAAAAGCGCAGGGGGTTATAGAAATAGAGGTAGGCCGCGATGATGTTGAGCTGTTTTTTCCACGGCTGGGGGTGCTCGGAAGCGACGACATAGTTCGCATCCATCATGTGAGGCTGGACGGGGCGTCCGGCCACGGAGGCGTAGACCATGCCGGACTCGAACGTCGGCGCATAGAGTTTGGATCCGGTTGCCGGCGTGATCATGAGCACTTGCAGGCTGACGGCGCCGGCCTTGCGCAGCAGCCGCGCCTGGTTCAGCAGGCCGTAGGGTTGTTCGCCGCGGGAGATCAGCGGCTGGGCGTCGTGGTGCATCATCATCGGCATGGGGCAGATGCCGTGGCTACGGAGCAGCTCGAACGCCTCGGTGGTCTTGTTGACGCTTTGGCCTTTCTTGACGAGCGTCGCGGTCATGTCTTCGACACCCAGCCACAAGGCGCGCACGCCGGCATGCCGGGCGAGTGAAAGCTGCCGGCGCAGCTTGAGGGTATCGTGCACGGTGACTTCGGTGCCCCAGCGGATGCGTTTGCGGATCGGCGCGCCGTCGATCTCGGTGCGTGCGAGGGTTTCGAGGATCTCGACCGTGCGTTGTTCGTCGTTGAAGAAGTTGTCGTCGGCCCCGAAGAAGTAGCGCAGGCCGTACTCGCGCCCCAAGCGGGCCATTTCGGTGGCGATGCGTTGCCCGCTCTTGACGCGGTGCTGGCGCTGGTTGTACGCGGGGATCGGGCAATACGGGCAGGCAAACTTGCAGCCGGCGGTCAGAACGAGCGAGGCGATCGGGGAGAGCTTGCGGACCCGCTCGGGCGGGACGGGACGAGCGGTCAACGTGGGCTTGCGGCTGGGCGGTTCGAGCAGACGGTAGCCCAGCACGGGATCGGGCAATTCGTCGAGGTCGCCGAGCAGCCGCTGGATACCCGTATCGACGAGCTCCTCGGCCACGCCGTCGCGCTGCGTCCGGGCGTACACCAGCCCGGGGATGTCGTTGAGCAGGCCGCTGTTGCGCGCGCGGATGAACGTCGAGCGGATCGGCTCGTGACGGGCGCGGATCGACAACAGCACCTCGAGCAGGCTCAGCAACACGAACTCCTCGCCGGTCACGACCACGTCCGCGCCCCAAGGATCGAGCGGATCGACGCTGAACATGTCCCAGGGTTCGTAGATGCACTTGGGGCCGCCGGCGATGATCAGCGGCCGGTGGGCGGGGTCGATGCGGCAGGCGTCCCGAACCAGGGCCTCGCAACGGGCCGAGTGGATCTGCATGCTCGACACCATGAAGATGTCGGGCACGCACCCGTCCAGACGCATCCGCGCGGGGGCGAAGTTGGGATTCCACTGTTGAAGCACGATGCGGGTCCTGGACAGCCCGCAATCCACCAGCGCCGAGCCGATCGCCCGAACGCCGGCCGGAACCATGTGCGTATCCGCATATGTAAACGGAAGCATGCGCGTCCGGTGGTCGAAGGCACATGCGATCACGGTGGTGAGGTCGTTGCGGCGAGCGAGGTTTCGCAGCCGCCTGCGCAAATCGAGCAGTTCGCCCGGCTTGAGTAGTTCGTCCCCCCGCGAGCGGCGAGGAAGCTCCATAGTCTGTGTACTCCGAAACGAGAAAGCCTGAACAAGAGATTGTAACGCGAGGGAGGGGACGTGCGCGACCGGCGTTGCGCGCCGGCGGCCGAACCGCGGCGCACGGACGCGCGGGCGCCGGCGGGCGCCGATCGCGCGGGAGAGACCCCCGTAGCGTGCAATCGCCCGGGCGTGCCGCGTGCGCCGGCGCGCGGTGCGCCGCCCGGTGGAGCCGTGGGATTCTCGATTACACCGAATAAGAAAACGCCGCGCAGGGGTTCATGCGGGTCGTGGACCGCCGCGGCGGGTGCTCCCGCCGAACGCGGGCGGATGTCATG
>JALSRY010000796.1 GCA_026984555.1 Phycisphaerae bacterium | reverse complement strand
CATCATATGCGGGATGCGACGGCCGCGCCGCCGCTGCCGGCGAACGCGGGGACGCATCGTACCCGTGGCTGGAAACTCAACTGCGTTCGAGCTTGTGGATGAACCGCACGATTCGCCGGTAAGCCCGGGGCAGCAGGGGTTCGGCTCGTGCGGGCAACTGGACCACCCCGGTGACGCCGTGACGCAGCACGCCGTAGCCGGCGTCCTCGTCCAGGCGAATCACGAGTTGGAAATAGGGTTGCAGCGCCTCGCCGGTACGCGGCTCCACGAGGACATCGCCGCCGGCGACGTGGGTAAGCGCGGCGAGGTCGACCTGTCGCGACCCTGCGGGATCGATTCGCTCGATCGTGCCCCGGAGCGTTCGGTTCGCGGAGCCGTGGGCGCGAAAGATCACTTGTTGGCCGACGCGGGGCGCGGCGGCGGTGAACTCGTCGGACGTGAGCAGGGCCCGGACCTCCCAGTGCCCGGAGACGAGGTGGGCCACGGCTTCGCCGGCCCGCAGGAAGCGCCCCGTGTCGGTGGGTTTGAGGCCGTCGACGATCCGCCCGCCGGCGGGAGTCGTCACACGCAGGCCGTCGCGCTGCACGCGCATATGTTCGAGCTGCGCGCGCAGGTAGCGCGCCTGTTCCGCCTGTTCGGCGGCGGCGGCGGGGTCGGTCGATTCCAGCGCCCGCCGGCGGATTTCGCAGGCGGCCAATTCCGCCTGGGCACTGGCCATCTGTTCATCCAGCGTGGTATTGGACAACTCGGCGAGCTCGGCCCGCGGTGCGACCGTTTCCCCCGGCTCGAAGGCCACCCGCTCGACAAACCCGGGCACGGCGGCCCGTACCACCGTTTCCTGCTCGGCCGCCACCAGTCCGGCCGCGTGCACGCGTTGCGGCACGGGCACGAGCCCGCCGACCACCGGAATCAGGAAAAACACGACCACGCTGAGTGCGATCGCCCGCGCGCGTACCGGCGCGGTCTCCTGCGCGAACCACAGGTACCGGGCCAGTCGCTTGACCATCGAAATCAACAGTGTCGAGAGGAAAAAGCAGGCCATCGCCAGACCTACCAGCGAAAACTTCAGCGACAGCATCGTGGCGATGCCCGCGAAAACGAGCGTGCGGTACACGACCGTGCAGAATCCGAACGCCAGCAGGATCGCGCGGAGCCGGCGGCTGGCCGGTCGTGCCGCGGGGCGAATCCCCAGCAGCCACCCCTTGAGTGTTTCGAGCACATACTGCTTCGACCGCTGGCGGAGGTTGGGAATCTCGAACAGGTCGCTGGCGATGTAGTAGCCGTCGTAGCGCATCAGCGGGTTGATGTTGAAAAGGACCGTGACCGTGCTGGCCAGGAAGATCACGTTGTACGCGATCGAGTGAATCAGCGATTCGCCCGTGCTCGCCCATACGAACACCGCGACCGCGGCGATGGTCAGCTCGAAATACACGCCCGCGAACGAGACGACCAGCCGATGCAGCTTGCGGGGAAAGCCCCACACCGCCGTGGCGTCCACATACGCGCAAGGCGTGAACGCGATGAGGTAGGCGCCCATCTCGGGTACGTGCCCCCCGAAGTTCTTGCAGGCGAACGCGTGCCCGAACTCGTGGAACACTTTGAGGATGACCAACGTGAGCCACATGATGACCAGGTTGCGCGTCGCCAACAGGCCGTCGAGCGGCTGAATCAGGGCGTCCGCATTCGAGGCCGCCACGTACGCCGCCGCCCCCACCAACCCGAGCCAGAACACGAAGAACGTCCGCGTAAACGCCCAGCGCATCAGGGGCATGGTGCGCGACAAGAACGCGTCGGGATTGACGAGGGGGATCTGGAGAAACAGAAAACCCATCAGCTTCTGGCGGATGCGCGCCTGGCGCTTGGCCTGGTAACGCCGGTAGAGAAGCTTGTCGTCGGAGACGGGCAGGTTCAGGAACCCGAGCCGGTGCAGGTGGAACACGAACTGGTAGAACTTCTCCTCGTCGTCCCGGTCGGCCCGCCCGCCGGCGACCAGCTCGTCGAAGACCTCGCCCAGCGTGCGGCGGGTGTCGATGCTCAGCAGGAGGTGGTAGTCCTCCGGGCTGAACCGATGGCTCTGAAAGGTGATCGGATCGCGGACCACGTAGGCGGGCTCGTGTCGAAAGACATGCCGGGAGACGTCGAGGTCTCTCCGCACGCCGACACGAACGTTGCGCAGGCGATCGGCGAGTGACGGTTGCTGGGGTTGCGCGGGAGAATCGCTCATAGCCAATACTTCATCCGCAGGGTATCGAGCACATTGTGCAGCGCGACCCACCATACCTTGCGCGGGCCGATGTCGATCCGGGCCAGCCCTTCCATGCCCGGCCGCATCCAGGTCGTATCCGGCTCGATGCGGGCCTCGGCAACGTAGACGTTGTGGCCGTCGCGGATTTCGGCACTGGGGCGCAGCCGCGTGACCACGAGGGGCAAGTCGGCTTCGGGCCGCGCGTTGCCCGCGAACCGACCGACCGTCGCTTCGCCGCCGCTCGTCTCGAGTCGGGCGGCCAACTCGTCGGCGGCGTTTTCGGGAATGTCCATTTCGAGCGTCCACGAATCCAGCGGCGCGACCACGTACAGCGGCGTGCCCTGCGCGATCACGCTGCCCACCTGTTTGCGCAGATCACCATGAATCACCACGCCATCGAACGGGGCCCGCAAGGTCGCCTGTTCGATCCGACGGGCGACGGCGGCGAGCTGCGTCTGGGCCAGACGCCACTTCGCTTCGGCCAGTCGCGCGCTCACGGGATCGTTCCCGGCCAGCGCCCGCATCTGCTCGCGCTGGAGCACCGCGATTTGCGACTGGAGCTGGCCTTGCTGGAGCAGCAGATCACGTTGATCGAACCGGCACAACACGTCGCCTTTGTGCACCACGTCGCCCTCGACGACCGCCACCGACGCCAGCGTACCGTCGAAGGGCGCCGCGATATGGCGTTGTACCGCCGGGACGATCCGGGCCGGCACGGTCAACTGGTATTCGAGCGAACCCAGGCAAAACCACCCCGCCGCCAGCAACGCCGCCGCCGCCAGCACCTTGCGCCCGGGGTGGCCGGGGCCGGTGATCGTATGCACCGCCGCGCGGGCCGCATCGCAAGCGTGTCGGGCGAGGCCGCGGCGTGCGTCGTGCAGCAACAGCAAGGCCGAGGCGAACGGCTCGACCGCCTTGCGCAATTCCTCGATTTGCTCGGGCTTGAACGGCTCGTCGCCTCGCCGCCGGAGGCTGAGTACCGCCGCGCAGCGCTTCCCGGCGTACAGGGGCACGGAGGCCACACAGGCGCCGCCGGCGTTCTGTTGCCACTGCTGATGCAGACGGAAACCGCCGGCGTGCGGTCCGTCCTCGAACCATCCCCCGTCGGGCTGTGAAACGATCGTGTCACCGAAATCGAGGCATTCCTCCATGGCGCAACGGAGCCGGCCGACGCCCGGCGTGCGGTTCTTGACCTCGTCGAGCCCCGAGATCGACATGATCTTCACGCGTCGCCCGCTGACCATGCCCAACGCCACCTGCTCGCAACCGAGCCTGGTACGCAAGTTGTTCGTGATCGAGAACGCCAGTTCTTCGGGCGTTTGTGCCGTCGCCGCCCGGGCCAGCGACTTGTTCGCCGCCAGCGCGTTCGCGCCGGAATCGGTCGTGGTGCCGACCGTGGCGGCGGCCGAGGCGACGAGGGTCGCGAGCGATTCGAGCCGCTCGAGCTTGTGACGGGCTTCCGGCGCGCCGCCCGGGGAAACGACCGCGATCGTCCCGCCCAGACCGAGCCGGGCGTTGCTCACCGGCGCCGCCAGCAGCGTGACTTGCAGCTTCGCTCCCGCCGCGCTGAGCACTCGCGCGCGCGGCTTCGATGCCGTCATGGATTCGGTGAGGAAGCGCTCGACGCCCGGCCGCCAGAACCCCGGATCGCTGGGGCCGGCGTGAGTCTCCTCTTGCACTACCGCGGCACCGCTCCGGGCGTAGATGACCGCGAACGGACTGCCGAAGGCCGCCGCAACCGTTTCCAGGGCCCGTTTCAGGAAAACGTGTACGGAAGGGGCCTTCTGGGCGAGCTGCAGGATTTCCGCGATCGGCGGGCGCGCATCGGACGGGCGCGGCGGCGATTGATCTTGCTGCTGAGGTGTCGTCTGGGGCGTCATGACTTTTCTCGGTTACCGATCGTGTGTCCGAACCGCCGGCGCGGTGACATCGGTCGCCCGCCGATGGGCATATCAGCTTTCGTGCTCCGCCAACGCACAGGTCCGAGGCATCGCGATCGGAGAGAAGAACGCGAAACCGGCCTCGTATGCGTCTTCGCGCAACAGATGACACCGCACGCAACGCGCGAACGTCAGCGGCATATCCAGTTGACGCCGGTCAAACTCCAGCCGATAGATGTCGCCGACGTGCACCGGCAGCGGGAAGAGGATCCGGCAGCCACCCTGGGACAGGTCGCCCGTGGTCCCCTGCATCTTGAACTTGAGCACCTGGCTGGCATTCGCCGGCTGGAGCGTCACATGCACCTTGATCGCCACGCGGAAATGGGCTCGCTGCCGACGGATTTCGTCCGGCGTATTGCGTTCGAGCTCCTGCAAGAGGTCGAACGCGTTGTCGTCGTTCAGCGCGTCGCCGATCGGATCCGTGTTCTCGAACAGTTCCATCAATACCTCACTTTCCCGCCGTCGCGGTACCGTGCGCCGCGGCCTGGGCCGCCTGCGCCGAGAAGTCCACGCTGACCCGCAACCCCGCGATCCAGCCCATATCCGTGTTGGCGACGCGCACCTTGACCTTGAACGTCTGCGAAGCGGGGTCCGCCACGCGGCTGACGAAGACCACTTCGCCGGTCCGCGGCGTCCGCCCGCCGTCCAGCGGCACGACGCGTACTTGCCGGCCGGCCCGGACCTTTCTTGCCAGTTCGAGCGGGCAGTCGAGCTGGACCACCAGCGGGTCGAGTTGCACCAGCGTCAGCACGCCTTCGCGCTCCTCCACGGTGTCGCCCACGTCTTTGAGCCGCTGGCTCACATAGCCCGAAAACGGCGCCTTGAGCTGAAACTCATCGAGCATCGCCTGCTGCAAGGCGTATTGGCGCTGCGCCTGCTCGTGTTTGAAGACCGCCTGCTGCCAGTTCAGCCGCGCCGCTTCCGCGTTGGCCTGCGCGTCAGCCAATTCCTTGCTCGAAGCATTGGTCGAGCGGGCCAACGCCTTGATCCGTTCGAGTTCCGCCGCGGTCTGTTCCATGCGCACCCGCGCCATCTCGACTTCGATCGTCGAAGACGCCAGCGCCTTGGCGATCTCGACCTGGTGACGCTGCACCGTGTCGTCGAGCAGAACCGCCGGCTTGCCCGCGTCGATGAAATCGCCTTCGTCCGCGAGCAATCGGGAAATCCGCCCCGTGCGCAGCGGCGCGAGCGTCGCGGTGTGCAACGGCGCCGTGAATCCGATCACGCCGGCCGGCGGCGGTGAAAACACCACCGGCGCCGCGGACTCCTGCGCCGCCGCAACCCCCACCAGCGCCACCAGCAGCACCGCACCTGCGATCCGGCCACCGCCGCCTCCCTTGTTCGTTGAGAACCACTCCCACATCGCAATTCGCTCCTGGTCCGGTCGGCGATCGCTACGAACGCCGCTCGTTCTCCGCGCGCTGGGCGGCCTGGGCCGCCACCTCGTCCGTCGTTTGTTCCGTTCCGGCGTGCCCACGCAGCAACCCCCAGAACAACGCCCACAAACTGCGATTGCCTGCCTGGGCCGCCGCGGGCGCCTCCCCATCTCCGTGCGTTGCGTGAGCCGTGCCGTCGGCGGAAACCTGGTGTCCCTCGGGCGTGGCGAACCCGCCGCCGTCCGGCTGGCCCGGCGCCTGATCCTCCATGACCCGCGCCGTCGTCGCCCCCGGTACGCTCACGCCGTCCGACATCGCGCCGTCGCCATCGGATGGGGGATGAATCGAAACGTCGATCGCGTCCGTAAACACGTCGTCGAAAGACTGGTGCGCCATGTCGGCGGGAATGGTGACCGGCTCTTGAGACACCCCCGGCTGATCGAGTGTGAATTCGTGGGCGTCCGAGCCGATCTGGGCGTCCGCGGCACCGTCCCCCGCATCGCCCCCCGGAAGGTGCGGCGCCGGGCCGACGTGTGCTTCGCGAAAGGCCACCTCGCCACTGACGCCCTGCATCGGATCGAGTATGTCGAGCCGCTCGGTGCCGTCCCACGGCGAAGCCTCGTCGGGAGCGTGCGCGTCCGCCGCGGGCCCTGCCGCGACCACCTCGCCGGTCGGCTCCGCGCCGTCGCC
>JALSRY010000795.1 GCA_026984555.1 Phycisphaerae bacterium | reverse complement strand
CAACGGCGGCGAACCGACGCCACCGATCCAATCGCTCGCCACAATCCACCCCCGGGCAACTTCCGCGCCGGACAGTATTGGTTGCAAGCCGGTGCCACAGGGCATTGGGAAGTCCACCGGATGGAAATCCGGTGCCACAGGGCATCGGGAGATCCACCGGATGCAATCCGGTGCCACAAGGATGGTGCCACAGGGAGAGCTTGTGCCACAGGGCATCGGGAGATCCACCGGTTACAAACCGGTGCCACAAAGATACTGAGTTGGCGATTGCACTGGGGGTTTCGCCACCGGATGCAATCCGGTGCCACAAAGCATCGAGGCATCCACCGGATGGAATGGGGTGCCATAGGACATCGAGGTTGCGATGGCCCTGGCGGCCGGCCGCCGGTCGCGTTGGTCGGCTAGAACGGGAATGTCTCGTCGATGGGCGTGTTCGACAGCTCGACGAGGAACGGGGCCAGCCGCTCGACGATCAGCTCGACGGCTCGCCGGCCTTTCTCAGCCGTGGCCGCGTGCGGGTTGCCGGCGCCGGCGTTGGTGGTCAGCAGGTGCCACGGACGCGTGATCGACACCCACCCTTTCTCAATCGCCTCGAAGCGCGTGCTCCGCACGGCGCCGTCGTCGGCGATGAGCGAGCCGTCGGGATCACGTCCGACCAGGTCGGGGTAATACGCCAGCGCGATCGAGGTTTCCATCTCGCCGGCGTGGTCTTCCGGGTTGTCGAAAATCCGGTCGTACACGTCGTCGAGCAGGTGATACCAGTTGCACAGAAAAAGCCGGGCCTCGGTCCGGCCGTACAGCTCGCGCAACAACGGCTTGAGGTCGTTGCCCCCGTGGCTGTTGAACAACACGATCTTGCGGATGCCGTGTCCGACGAGTGATTCGACCAGGTCGGTGATCAGGGCGTAGAGCGTGGAAGGATTCACGTTGATCGACAGCGGCAGCGCCCGTTGGTTGCTGACCGTGCCGTAGGGAATCGCGGGCAGTGCCACCACCCGCGCCCCGGCGCCCGTCGCCGCCTCACAAACGTGGTCGGTCACGATCTCGCTTTGCAACGTGTCCTGCGCGTAGGGCAGGTGCAGGTTGTGCGGCTCGGTACACCCCAGCGGGATGATCGCGACTTCGTACCCCTGTTGCTTGATCTGAGCGTAGTTGAGTTCGGCGAGTTTCCACGCGCGCATCACGTCTTTCCTCCCCGCGATCGGCTTTTCCCGGGAACCGGACGCAACGCCGGGCGGAACGGCGTCGGCGCGGTCCGCGCGCGGCGCCGCGAGGCCTCTGCGTCACCGTGGCGAGCACCGGCGGTCCGGCGTGTCAGGGGCGGGGTTGCCGATTCGTCGCGGCATTCGTCTTCCCCGTGGTTGAAGATGGCGCCTGCCGGCCCGGCTGGGTGCTCGCGGGGGCCAGCGATGTCCACCGCAGGACGTAACTTTGGGCGATGTTGCGCACCAGTTCGTGCGGGTCGTCGTGGGCGATCTGGCGGGCCTCGTTGACAAAGGCGCGTCCCTGCCGCGCGAGCGTTCGCACGGCGAGCAGACGTACCGCCCAGTGCGGATGTTTCAGGCAGCCCCGGGCGGCATCGAGCAGGCTGCGGTCGAGCCCCGCGTTATCGAGCGCCGCCAGCGTTCGAGCACGCGCCTCCCACGACGCACTTTGCAGCACCGCGACCAGTGCGGTTCGGATCCGCGCGATGGGTACGGGCTCGGGCCGGTAGTCGAGCTTGCCGAGTCGCGCCCGCTGGGCCTCGCCCAGGAGTTCCGCCATCTCCTCCAGCGCCGCGTAACGGGCCTCGGGCACATCGCCACGCAACGCCGCGAAACGCGCGTGCCATGCCTCGGGGCTGGTGTTCGCCGGCCGGCGTGCCGCCATCGCGGGTCGCAACACCTGTCCCGTTGGCCCCGGAACCCAGCGGCCCTCCGCCGACAAACGCGGGTCGAGGACCGCTGTCACCGAAATGCTCTGCAAGTGTTGCGGCGTGCGACGGGTGGCGGCCCGCGGCGGGCCGACGTCGATCGTCTGGCGTCGTTGAAGCGTTTGGCCGGGCTCGATGACCAGTGCCGTATCGAGGGCGACGGGCAGCAAGTTGGGGAAATCGTGGCGGGTCTCGTCTTCGAGCGAGTACGACAGGAGGAATACCGGGTTGAGCATCCGCCGGGTGCCGAGCGAGATCGGAAAGGCGCCGGTGTTGGTGAGCGAAAAGACCATCCACCACGGCTGGCCGGGTCGCAGGCTCGGGTCTTCGAACCGAATCGCGGCGCGCAGGGTGTGGGTCGGCGTGGCGACAAACTGGAGCACTTCGCTGGGAAACGCCTTGAGCACGGGCACCATCTCCGCGTGCCGCTGATCGGCCGGCCGCGAAGTAACCGCTGGTGCGAGCTCGTCGAGCAGCGCGCGCGCCCGTCCGGCCGGCGGCAGGTGCTCGAGCGCCGCGATCAGCCGCGCCGGCGCCCCGGCGTCACCCGCGTCGCGCAGCATGCGCGCCACCAGCGCCGTGGCGTACGGGTCGCGCGTGACCAGCGGGATCAGCGTCTCCTGGGCGGTCTTCCGGTCACCGGCCTGGTACTCGGCCCAGCCGAGTACCCGCTGGACGAACGGATCGTCAGGAGCACGCGCGGCCGCGTTCTTCGCGAGCAGCAATGCCCGTTCGGGTTGCGGCTCGATCGTGCAGTAGTACCACGCGGCCTGCGCCACCAGCGCCACGGGCCAGCGCTGCGGATCCTTGATCGCCGCAAACTGGTTGGCCATCGGCTGGCGTACCTGTTTGAGGAAGCTCTCGGGCGCTTTTTGCCGCTGGAGGATCCAGTACCAGAAGAACGCGGCCTCGTAGGTGCCTTGCCGTTTGCGCTCCGCCAGCGCCGCTTTCTGGGCCAGGTGCGATGCCTCGTTGAGTTCGCCCAAGGCGAGCTGGTTACGCGCGAGCTGAAGCGCTTGCTCGGGTGTGAGGGGGCGGTGGTCGCCGAGTACCCGCCGCAGGTCCATCGCGTAGCGAAACAGTGTGCGGGCGTCCTGGGCGAACCCGGTTTCGTCGAGCACGAGCGCCGCTTGCCAGGCCAGGTCCGCGTTCAGCGTGTGCAGCGTCAGGGCGTCGAACAGGACCGACAGTCGCCGCGCGGGCGGATCATCCGCCGACAACAGATCGACGCGCAACAACGCGGCTTGCGGGCAATGGGGCCAGAGCCGGTGCGCTTCGGCGAGATGTTTGCGGGCGCTGTCCCTGTCCGCCTGTTCCAGTGCCAGCGCGGCCATTCGCGTGTGGATCAGGGCCCGGCTCTGGGGTTGGTCGAAGCGGGCCAGCAGCTTTTCGAGCCAGCGCTGCCACTGTTCGGCGGTTTGCACTTCGGGCGGTCCGACCTCGAGCCAGCGGGCGAGGGCGGCGGTGTTGGTCGGGTCGGCCTCGACCAGCCGGGCCAGCGCGTGCGCCGCCGACGCGGGCGGCCCCGACCGCTGCGCGAGATCGTAGAGCCAGCGCCAGCCCCGCGCGTTGCCCGGGTCGAGCCGCACCGCGGCTCGGAGCAACGTCCGAACCGCGAGCAGATCCGCCTCGGTTTGCCGGCCGCGGCAACGCAAGGCAGCGTCGCGGGCCATGTCCACGAAAAGATCGGGCGTGGAGCGCGTCGGCGGGGCCGCGGCCCGCAGGGCCGGCCCCGTGGCCAGGCACAGCGCGATGGCGACAAGCCACCTCCGCGCGAGGAGGGCATGAGCTGCGGCCGCAAGACCACGCGGGGCATGATCCGTCGTGCCATCGCTGGCAGAGCAGTGCGTATTCACGGAACGAGGATTCTCCATCACGGCACCGGCTCGGTGCGAACGTCATTGGGCCGGTTCGATGATCGCGGACATCGAGCCGGCGCTGCGATCCAGCCTCCAATCCGCGCCGTAGGCGTGGATCTGCTCCTGTTTCAGCTCCGCCCGCTCGCGCGTGGTCGTGTCCACGATGACGCGCCCGGTGGCGTCCACCTCGCAGGCCATGCGGTAGGCGGTTTCCCGGCTGTGTCCGAAGAGCCGGCCCAACATCTCGATCACATATTCATACGTATGATCGTCGTCGTCGAGCAGGATCACGTTCCACAGCGGTGCCGGGCGTACCTTGGCCTCCGCCGGCTCCAGCGTTGTCGCGGACTGTTCGCGTTCCATGCGTCCTGTACCACCAAGGTTAGCACACGCCGGCTTGCCGATCAAAGAATCGTCACCGCCGAGTTTGCGAACGGACTCGGTAATGGACGGCGGGTTGTGGCCGCGAAGGGGGGCGCTACGCATGGGAGCCCGCTTGTGGTCGCGGGTGGATCGGCGCGTAGAATGTCCCCATGCTCGACCACATACGCATCGTCCTCGTTCGCCCCATTCGTCCCGGCAATGTCGGGGCCGCCAGCCGCGCGATGAAGAATATGGGCCTGTCCGACCTGGTGCTGGTTTCGCCGGCGGCCGATCCGTCGGCGCCGGAGGCGGAGGGGTTTGCCGCGCGGGCCAAGCCGATCCTGCGGGGGGCGCGCGTGGTCGAGACGATTCCCGAGGCGCTCGCGGGTTGCACGCTCACGCTGGCGGCGTCGGGCAAGCGGGGGATGTATCGCCGGCAGGCCGCGGTCACCGCCGAAGATGCGGCCCGGTTGGCGGTTCGGGCCGCCGGCAGCGGGGGGCGTGTCGCGATCGCGTTCGGCCCGGAGGATCAGGGCCTGGTGTTGCGCGAGCTGCTCTATTTCGACCGGGTGGTCGAGATTCCGGCCAACCCGCAGTACCCGGTGCTGAACCTGGCGGCGGCGGTGCTGGTCGTGTGTTACGAGCTTCGCCGAGCGTGGCTCGCAGCCACCGGCCGGCCACCCTGGCCCCCGCCCGACGAGCCTTTGGCCACCGCCGACCGTCGCCAGGTATTCTACGACAAGTTGTTCGAGTCGCTGGAGATGATCGGCTTTTTCGGGGGCCAGCAGAACCCGGAACATCTCAAGTATGCCTTACGCCGGGTGTTCGGGCGGATCGACATGAGCGTCAACGAGGTGGATATCCTGATCGGCATGACCCAGCAAATCCGCTGGTACGCCGAACGCCACCCGCGTTCGTAGCCGCGGGTCGTTCGGGGGCTGGCCCGGGTTGGGAAAAACGCCCGGGAGGCGGCCTGGGCCGCGGCGGAGGATGTGATCGGTTTCAGATATCCGCCATCGACACACTGCCATCAGCGAGTGTCAGCACGAACTCGCGACCGGCCGGTCCCTCGCGGCGTTTCAAGCAGGTCAGGCGTAGCTGCCACGCGAACCAGTCGTCATCAGACGGGTTTTCGAGCCGCGGGGCCACCGGCTCGATCCGCAGCCGCGTCGCGGAAAATGTCGGCGAGGCAGCTTCGTCGGGCCGCAGCAGGAAACCCAGCCCGCCACCCACCTCCGCCGCCAACTGCAATCGTCGCGATTGCGTTGACTCCAGACGACGAATCGGAAACACCACAACTCCCACCGCCCGACAACGTAACGCCTGCTCACATGCCCAGAACGCATCAACCGCCCGTCGAACGCGAAGTACCACCAACCGCCCGAGCGGCACGCCGATGCGGGCGGCCGAAGGAGGATAGAAATCCCCCGTCGAGTCGATATACACTCCCCACACCCCGGTCGGCGACGCCTGCTTCTCGCTTTCCGCCGGCGCCCGCGGCAGGCCCGTCGCAAGCACACGAGCGGCCAGCCGCAACGCCAACATGCGCAGCGGAGCTTCGTCCGGACCGATCAGCTCGTGCACGCTGCCGCGGGCAAAACCACCACCCAACGCCGCATCGAGAACCGAAAGCCCACTGGGCCACAACGAACGGCGGGGGTGGTAATGTTGTTGTAATCGCTCGATACGCGCGCTGAGTGCCGCGAGCGTTGCCCGCCGCCCGAGCCGGTCTGGACCATTCACATCTGCGGTTTGTGATGGGCCGGTTCCCGTTGGGATATCCGTTCGCATCTCATCCGCCGCCGAACGGTGGCGCTTAGCCCGCGCGGTCCTGCGCAGCGCTTTCGGCCACCGATCTGCTACCGGCGGATGGGTAAGGTGCGCCCCACCAGCGCGCGCATGATCTCGAACGATGTCCGGCATGATGCTGATGCCCTGCGTTCCCTGGGCGCATCTTTCCGATGATCGCCGCGTGTGCCGCTTTTCCAGCCCGTTTGGTTTCGCAGCGGCCCCCGCCCCTTCGTGCTCGAAACGTCTCCGTACCGCCACCTCTCAACACGGCGGCCCAATACCTAATATATACCAAACAAACAACAAAGGCAAGGATTCTTTTCAATCGTTTT
>JALSRY010000794.1 GCA_026984555.1 Phycisphaerae bacterium | reverse complement strand
GCCGGCGGGGGCCCGAGCGGAGACTTCGATCACGCGGACGGCGTCGCGCCCCTCGCCCGGCTCGTACTGTTCGACCAGCCGGCCGGCGGGGATGAAATCGGCGACCCGAAACTCGTATTGTGAGCCCGGCACCTTGACCGCCTGCCCCTTGCGCAACGTCTGTGCCCGGCACCGGCCTTCGTGGCGCGTCCAGATTTCCAGTCCCGTGTCGCCGATCACCACGATCGCGAAATCGGGCACCGGCCGTTTGGGTTCGACGGGACAGTCCAGCCGCACGCGCAGCGGCAGGGAATCCTTGGCCGAATGGAAGTTCGGAAACTTGGCGAACACCCACCGCCGTTCGACCTTTCCGCCCATGCGGATTTCGACCAGGGCGGCGGGGTTGAGGCGTTTGTCGGACTGGTTAATGGGATGGGCCTTCTTCTCGTCGAACGCGAAATCGGGGAAGAACTCGCGCACGACGACCGACCCACCGCTGTTCGCGAGGGTGTGCACGACCCCTTTCTCGGCCGAGACACGCTCCGTGCCGCGCCCGTCCGGCCGGGTGACGATGAGCATCGGCGGCCGGGTGAGCTCGCCCGAGAAGGCCTCGAACAGCGCGTCGCGGTGAGCGCCCGGATCGACCCGCATGAGACGCCACGTGCCGATGAAACTGATCAGGCGGTTGCGCTCGTCATCGCCGGCGACCAGCCAGCGCTGGTACGCCTGGGTCGGCCCCTTGAGCGCCAGCAGGACGAGCGGCCGGGCGTCGGGACCGTGCGCCGGGCGGGCGTGCTGGCGCAGCACGGCGCGGGGCAGGTAACGCTTGATACGCAGGGGTGCAAACGGCGCCCCCAGTTCGACGGCCTGGTCCAGCGCGGCGGGGCTGTCGTAGACCTTCAGCGCCAGCGGTGCGTTGACGACCCGGGCTGTCTTGCCCGTGCCGATGCGACACTGGAGAAACAGCTCCTGGTTGGGCATCAGCGGATGCCCGCCGTGGCCCGGCATTTGCCCGCGGGCCGCGCCGGTCCCCAGTAGAACGACGAGCGCGGCGGCGCAGCATGTCCGCCGGCGGGGGGAAGACGTTGGGGTTGCGTGCGAGAGAGTCATGCTCGTTTCATCCTCTCCAGGAGGTCGGGAAAGCACGAGGTCACGGCGGGCGAGCGTCACAACGCCGTCTGCCCCAGCCCGGGGGTGGGTGCGGGAGCTTTGGTGATGCCCAGCTCGTCCATCTTGCGGTAGAGGCTGGAAAGGCCGATGCCCAGCGCCTCGGCGGCGGCCTTCTTGTTATTGTCGAAACGCGCGAGCGTGCGGATGATGTGGCGGCGTTCGAAATCACGGGTGGCGGAACGCAGGTCCAGCGAGGGGGACTCGGGGGCGGCACCGATGATGTTCTTGATGCAACACAGGTCGTCGAGATGCACCCGGCGGTCGCCGACGAAGATCAGGGCGCGTTCGACCGTGTTTTGCAGCTCGCGCACGTTGCCGCGCCACTGGTGCTGGCACAGGGTCTCGAGCGCATCGGTATCGAAGCCGGGGCAGTTGGTGTTCAGCTCGGCGTTGTACTTGGCGACGAAGTACTCGACTAAGGGGGGGATGTCCTCGGGGCGTTCGCGCAGCGGAGGCATCGTGATCCGCACGACGTTGAGCCGGAAGAACAGGTCTTCGCGGAAGTCGCCGGCCTCGACCGCCGGTTCGAGCGCCCGGTTGGTGGCGGCGATCAGCCGGATATCCACCGGGCGGGGCCGCGTGTCGCCGACGCGGGCGATGGCCTTTTCCTCGATTGCGCGGAGCAGAACTGCCTGGCTGGCGAGCGGGAGGTTGCCGATTTCATCGAGAAACAGAGTGCCACCGTCGGCGGCCTCGAAGTAGCCGCGCCGGTCGTTTTCCGCGCCGGTGAACGCCCCCCGCCGATACCCGAACAATTCGCTTTCGACGAGCCCTTCGACGAGCCCCCCGCAATTGACCGCGATGAACGGGCGGTCGCGGCGTGGGCCTTTCGAGTGCAGGTAGCGGGCCAGAACCTCTTTGCCGGTGCCGCTTTCGCCGCAGATCAGTACGTTGCTGTTGGTCTGGGCGACGCGTTCGGCGGCCTCCATGATCCCGCGCATCGAGGCGGAACGCGCGACGATGGCGGCGTTGGCGTAAACCCCGCGAACCTGCTCGCGCAGCAGGCGGTTTTCCTTGGCAAGGGCCTCGTGGTTCAGCAACCGTTTGATCTTGAAGATCAGCTCGTCGAAAATCACCGGCTTGCAGATGTAATCCTGCGCGCCTTTTTTCATCACTTCGACCGCGGTTTCGACTTCGCCGAACGCGGTGATGACGACAATGACGGCGTCCGGAGCGAGCTTGTTGGCGTGGTCGATCAGCTCCATGCCGCTGACGCCCGGCATACGCAGGTCGGTGATGATCGCGTCGACGCGGGTCGCCTTCATCTCGCGCAGGGCGGCGGCGCCGTCGGCGCACGCGATCACGTCGAACCCCTCCTCGCGCAGGACCTGGGCCAGATTCTCACGCAGCGTGTCCTCGTCATCCACCAGCAGAATCGTGTGACTGGGCATGTTCCCGCTCCGGTGGTTCCTGGTTGATGGGGATCTCGACGGTGAAAACGGTGCCGCGGCCAAGCGCGGTGTTGGGCTCGAAGTTGATGACGCCTTCGTGTTTTCGGATGATTCCGTAACTGACGGCCAGCCCGAGCCCGGCGCCCTTGCCGGGAGGCTTGGTGGTGAAGAACGGCTCGAAGACGCGCCGCCCGGTATCGGGAGCGATCCCACACCCGGAATCCTCGATGCGGGTGACGAGGCGGTCACGCTGCGCTTCGAGCCCGATCCGCAACGTGCCGCCCTCGGGCATCGCGTCGAGCGCGTTGAGCGAGAGATTCAAGAAAACCTGCTGGAGCTGGTCACGCAGGCCGTAGGTGCGCGGGAGGTTCGTATCCGCTTCGAAGCTGATGTTGACGTTGCGCGCCCGCCGATCGTAAGACACGAGCCGGATTACGTCCTTGAGCAGCTCGCGCAGGTCGATCCGTTCCCAGCGTTCGGCCGCGGGCCGGGCGAACGTGACAAGCTGTCGTACGATCGCCGAGATGCGCTGGATGTGCGTTTCGATGAGGGCGAGCTGCTGTCTGCTGTCGTCGCAGGCATTGCGGCGGGTGAGCATCTGTACGACCGAAGAGATGCTCGAGAGGGGGTTGCCGATTTCGTGGGCGACGCCGGCGGAGATTTGCCCGATCGCGGCCATCTTTTCGCGTTCCAGCAGTTGCGACTGCATCCGTCGCGTGCGCCGGGCTTCGGTTTCGAGCAGGAACATGAGGTTGTTGAACGCCTCGCCGAGTTCGGTCAGCCGATCGGGGCAGGAGCGGCGGTAGACTTCGCAATCCATACATTGCTGGAGTTCGAGTCGGGGCGAGCCGTCGCTGCCGTTCATCCGGTGGCGAGCCATGATTTGCCAGCAACGGTCATCCTGTGAGTGCCGGGCCGGGCAGTCCGGCACGTCGCAATCGAGGGCTTCGTGGCAGGGGACCAGATGGGGGTTTTCGAAACGCACCGGCTTGTCCGATCCGGCCTGGTACGATTCGAGCAGGCGGGCGAGCTGCTCGGCGGTGTCGGCCAGACGCCGTTGTTGGCGGCGCATCAGCAGGTACACGATGGCGGCCGCCAGCGCCGTCACGATCGCCGCCCGGAGCGTCAGCAGCGCGTGCCGCATACCCGTGGACATCTGCGGGAACTCGATATCGGTGATGACTTCCCAGCCGACGATCAGTACGGAGAACCCGCACAGGACGATCAGCAGCCCGATCGTGTAGCCGGTTTTCCACTGGACCAGTGTGTGCCGCGGGCGATGTGGGAAGGGGCCCGGACGGCGACAGGGCAGTTCCCGCATCGTCGCCGGAGCGTCACCGGTGCCGGCGGTGTTCGCGGCGGCCACCGGACAGATGGTGTGACTTTGCTCTTGCTCGCGGTTTTTCATGACGCCGCCGTGTTTCGAACGTGTCGCGCCGCACGGTTCGACGGGGTACTGGGGCAGGGTGCAGCGCCCACCCGTACACCGGCTCGACAACCTTTCGTAACCCCGTGCAAACGGCGTGCCGCGCGGGAGCGGCTCTACGGCCTGCTGCCGCCGGGGGTCCATTATACGACCGGCGCCACCTGGTGCGCGAGATCACCAAGCCACTGGTGGGTTGGCATGAGAATTGCCCCGAATCGGGGTGGGGTACATGCGAGGTTGCAGGCCGGTCGTTCCCCGCCGCGGCTGGTGGCCGGTGGCGTTGCTCGGAGGGTGAGTTCGTGGACGTTTGCAAGAACCGAAGCCGGTGGCTGGTAGCCGGTATCCTGACAGCGCTGGGTCCGCTGACGGTGGGTGGGTGTCCGGAAGTGCGAAACCAACTGGTGGATATCGCCGAGACCGCGACCCGAACGGTGATTTTTACCGACCAGGATCCCCAGCAGACACTCGAAAACGTGATTTACGGGATCGTCGACGCGGGGCTCGACCTCGTGTTCGACCAGCTCCGCACGGATACCAACCGTTGGAATTGAGCCGGCCCCCGCGGTGCGATGCGCTCGAACGCGTCGCCGGCCCTCCCACGGCACGGGTGTTGAAATCCGCCATCTTTTCGCTCAGTGCCGCCAGAGACCGAGACGAGCTCCGGGTTTTGCCGCGCAGCGCTAATCCATCGCGTGACAGGTGAAGCAGAGTTTGGAGCGTTCGATCGGAACGGACAGGCGGTTGGCGTCGCGGGCATAGAGGTTGTGGCAGGAAACGCAACTGACCTTGCCGCCCGGCAAGCGTACCTGCGCCGGCAGCAGGTGCTCGGACTTGAGTTGCGTGCGCGCGCCGCGGGGCTTGTGCGAGCGATAGACCACGCCCACCGGGTGGTTTCGCTTCAGGTCCGAGCCGCCATGCCCGCCGCCGGAGATCGCCCGCGAATCTCCTCCGTTCACACCGTCGTGGCACTCGAGACATCGCCGCGAGTGTTCATCGAGCGACCCGAGCAGGCGGACGGCGCGATCCTGCTCGGCCGTGACGTGGGCGACGCGGACCGCCATCCAGTGCATGCCGGCAGCGGTCTGCGGGCCGTCGGCGCGGTGACAGTTCGTGCAGAAGTCGACCCCCGGTTGCTCGCCCGGCGCCACGCCCCGCAATGCCGGGTCGGCGCCCTCGCGCAGCCCCGGGAGCGTTCGGTGACACGTCAAGCATGTGACCGCGCCGGTGTGATCGAGCGGCCAGCCGGCGGGGATTCGGACCGCGCGTGACGGACGCACGTGGACCGGGTGGTTTTCGATCCCCGGGCCGTAGCGGAGTTGCTCGACCGGGCTCCGCATGACGCGGCCGCCGGCGGCGGCGGTTGTCGATACGAGTCCCCCCGCCGCGAGAACCAAACACATTCGCCCGATTCTTGATGCGATTCCGTTTGTGCAAACCGTCATGCCGCGTCCCTCGGAGCGTCCGTTCGCGTGGTGTTGGCGTCGTGGCCTCCGGGGGCGGGACTCGCTACCAGGAAGTGTGCGAAACGTCGTCTGCGGGAGCAAAACGACTTGAAAAGCGACCGCCGCGTTCGGGCGCGCCGGCGGGAGCGATTCTTGATTGTGAGAACCGTTGCCGTCCTGTTTCCGGGATTTGGGAAAAGTTTCTCAACGGGCCGCGTTTATCGGGCGTTCTCGGTCGTGGGAAAAGGGCGTTGGTGTGGGCTCTCTGTCGGTGGGAGCGGGTGCGCTCGGCCTCCCGCGGCGCGGCAAACGCTGGAACGAGGTTTGCAAGGGCTATTCGTTTCGGGTTTGTCTCATGTGAAATCCATTGCCGGGGAGAGAAAAACGATGAACATATGGCTCGTATCGCTGATCGCGGTTTTCCTGCCGGATGTAAGTCCACTCGTACATGTTGGTTCGCTGGCGGATGGGTTGCGCAGTCCGGCGCGGGTGGCGGTGGCGCCGGATGGCCGTGTGTATGTGACGGATCCCTGGGCGGGGAAGGTGGTGTGGTACGATGCCGGTGGGGCGTTGGAAGGTAGCTGGCCCATCGAGGAAGGTCCGCTGGGGATCGCCGCCCACCCGGACGGTCGGGTATTCATCTCGCTGCGTGACACGAATGAAGTCGGCATTTATGTCGAGCTCAACGGCATTCTCGTCCACACCGGCACGCTCGACGGCAACGGTAGCCCCGTCGTGACGTTCGACGGACCGACCGACATCGCGGTCGATCCCGCCACGGGGCGTATTTATGTCGTCGATGCGGAAAGCGACGACGTCTACGGTTTCGAGTCCGATGGCAGCCTGGCGTTGAAGTTC
>JALSRY010000793.1 GCA_026984555.1 Phycisphaerae bacterium | reverse complement strand
GGATGCCGCCGGGTGGGACGATCTTGCCCGTCACGTCGTAGACGAGGATGAACTCGTCGCCGGTGGGGTAGGCGTCGTGCAGGGGGACGATGCGCCCGCCGGCCGGCAGGCGTGGTTCCAGGTGCGTGATGACGCCGGTGTACTTGCCCTTGATACCCACGGCGATGTCGCGCGCGCCGACCAGCGCCGCGGCCGCCTGAAGACCCGCGAGGATTTCATCCGGCCAGCGGCGCAGCAGCTCCTTGTCCTTGTGCAACAGCGGCTCGCACTCGGCGGCGTTGAGGATGATCGTCGCGGCCTGGCCGGCGAGCTTGACGTGGGTCGGGAAGCCGGCCCCGCCCGCGCCGACCACGCCGCCGGCCGCGATGGATTCCAGACTGATCGCCGGTCGGGTCATCCGTCGCTCCCGATGCCGCGCAACCGCTGGCGGAAGTAGGCCAGGCGCTCGGTGCTGCTCATGGAAGCGAGGTCGGGCCGGGCCGCGGCCGCCTGTCCCTTGAGCCCCGGCACGACGGCGCTGCTGCGCCGGCCGCCGTAGCTCATGGCCTGGTCGGTGCGTTTCAGGTCGTCGTCGAGACTGCGGTGGGGCTCGATGCCGAGCTTGCCCAGAACGCCGTGGTAGGCGCAGACGGCCTCCTCGGGCGAGATCTCGTCACGGACGATGCGGTGCAGCATTTCGATAAACGCGAGCTGATGCTCGGCGTTGTTGATCTTGCGTCCGAACAGGGCGGCGCGGGCGCCGTGTTTGCGGGCTTCGGCGATGAGCTTGAAGGCGTCGTAGGTGGTTCCCGCCGAGCCGCCCAGGATGCCGATGACGAGCGTCGGGTCGTAGTGGGCCAGCTCCTCGGTGAACTTCGGGCCATGATAGGCCATCTTCAGAAACAGGGGCCGGCCGGCCTCGGGCACGCCCGCGAGCATGCGCACGATATGGTCGTTGACGAACGCGCCGAGTGCCTCGATGGGGGCCTGCCGCGCGTTGGGGTCGAACACTTCCAGAAAATGGCGAAAGCCCTTGCGTTCGGCTTCGATACGGAAGGCTTTGTAGGCTTCGAGCGTGATCCGGTCGCGCTCGGGGTCGTTGTTGAAGGTGACGCTGTAGAGCCCCAGGTTGGCCCCGATCGAGCGTTCGTCGGCGGCGCAGTCGATGTGCCCGCACTGGATGTGGTCGATGGTGGCGCTCTGGAACGGTGCCGACGGAACACCCGGATAGACCCCGCCGCGGATGACGTGGATATCCGTGGTGTCGTTGGCGCGGGCGGCGGGGGTGATCGGCGAGTTGTCGAACAACCCCTCGTCGATCGTGAGGATCGCGTTGGTGTGGGCCGACATCAGGACGATGTCCACGAGCCCCTGCGCGACCACTTCGCGGATCGCCTGCCGGTACGCTTCCAGACTCCGAAACCGGGCCTCCTGGCCGTGATACTCGGGGCTCTTGCCCGGCGCGGCGATGCCGAACGCCATGTCGGCGTCCTTGGCGTCGGCGATGATGAAATCGCCGCAATGCGGATCGGCCTTGATCCGGGCCAGTTTGCGATCAAGTGTTTTTTCTACCATCGATCCTGCCCTTGACAAAACAACGGCTACGGCGGCCGGGCATCGCGTCTCGATCCGGCCGGTTGTCACTCGGCACAAGCGAGCAGCCCGGCCGAGTCCGGGAGCCGACCCTTCCGGCCGGCCGAGGTACCGCATTCACTCATCGCCGCGGCCCAGCTCGACGCGGTCCAACACGGCGGCGCAATAGGCATCGGCCGGCACCAGCCGTGGCAGGAACGGCATCGCGGCTTCGCGTCCCTCGGTAAACGCCACGCGCGAGCCCGTACCCGCTCCCAGCTCGTCATAGACCACCAGCGGGTCACTGCCCGGTGTCGCGCCTTCGCGAATCGCCGCGGCCGACAGCGGTTGCACGATCAGGAAGCGCCCGCCGGCGATGTTCTCCAGCCGGCGCGACAACGTCACATGACCGATCACCTCACCCACACGCACAATCAGCCTCCCCGGCAGGCGTTTCCGCCCCGGTGTTCGGAGCGGAGCCGCCGGCCGACGCGATCGCCTGCGCGATCCGTGGATCGACGCGTGGTGACGCGGCCAGAAAACGGTCGATCAGCCCGAGCATCTGGGTTACCGACATCTGTTCGTTCTCGATCAGCAGCATGTTGACGCCCAACTCCTCGATCAGACCGAACATCGCCGACGGCCGCGCGGCGATGGCGGCCCGAACGTGGGCAAACTTGTTGGCTACGCACGCTACGATCGCCACACTCTTGACGACGACCACGGCGCGATGGCGCGAGCAGGTACCCAGCGAGCGGCACACGTCGAGCGTGGCTTCGAGCAGGCCGGTTCGGTTGCCGTTGCAGGGCCGCAACGCCGCGTGGGGCCACCGCCGGCGCATCTGCGGCCAAAGCGTTCGGATGGTCGCGTGGGCCGCATCGCCGACGAGATACACGTTGGGGTTGTCGTCGGGCGGCGCGGTGGAGCTTCCCTCGCCGGTGAGCCTCCGAACCGGCACGCGTGTCGTCGCCAGCCAGTCGGCGGCGGCGGGCGTGATGAGCGCGTCCGCGGGCAGGATGATTTCGCCGCGCTGCCGCGCTTGCGTTGCCAGCGTGTTGACCGTGACCAGTGTTCGCGCCATGGGTGCAGCCTGTTCCTGTCGTTTGGGCGGGTGTTTCCCGTCGGGCGGTGCCCGCCTCACGTCTTCCGCGTGTTCCGCCGCTTGGGGCTCATGGCTCCAGTTCCCGAGGTTCATCGACCAGTCCGGCGATCGACCAGCGCGCCGGAGAGGTCTCGTCGCCGACCATTTCGCGGGCGCCTTTGCCGTCGCTGGTGATGACCACGAGGTCACCCGGAGCGGCGCCGAGCCGGTCGAGCACGAGCAGCGGATCGGTGGTCAGCGAGCGCAGCGGCTGCACCGCGACCAGCCGTTCGCCGCCCAGCGAACGGTGTTTGACGGTCGCCGTCGCGTGGCCGATGACCCGGCCGATGAGCACGTTCGGTACTCCTTTTCTCTCCCGGCGACGGGCATCCGGGGCGGGCGGTTTGTCCGCTCCAGTCGCCGCGGGGACGCGCCGCTTTCCGGGGCACGTTTCCCGGCCGGGCGGTTGGGTTACGTCCGTTTCAGATGATCCGCAGTCCGTCAACCATGACACACCGCCGATAGCGAGCGAAGGCCATCGGGCTGGTGACGCCTTCGCCGGTCGGGGTGGCGATCGAGAACGAGCCGTAGCCTTCGCCGCCGGCGCCGAGCCCCGCCATGCAGGGACCGTTCTTGACGAACAGGGTCGTATCGCACGCCCGGCCCATGCGGGTGAGGTTGTCCACGCTTTGCGACCACATGAGCGCGGTGTGCTTGAAGCCATGCTCGTAGTGCACGGCCTTTGCGATCGCCTCATCGACATCGCGCACCGGCACGATCGGCAGGATCGGCATCATCTGTTCGCAGGGCACCAGGGGGTTGTGCTCGCCGGTTTGCCCGAACAGGAGCGGCACCCGCTGGTCGATCGACAGGCCGAGCGCTTCGGCCAACACCCGCGGATCCTTGCCGATCAGTCGTTTTTCGGGGAGCCAGTGTTGCGTGCGGGGGTCTTTGTGCACGAACCGCGCCGCGAAGGCGTCGATCTGTTCGGTGGTCAGCCGGACGGCGCCGGCGGCTTCCATCGCCCCCATCAGCCGCTCGGCGACCGCTTCCACGACGAAGACTTCCTTCTCGGCGATGCACAAAAGGTTGTTGTCATACGAGGCGCCGGTGATGATCCCGCGGGCGGCCTTGTCGATGTCGGCGGTCTCGTCCACGACGACGGGCGGATTGCCTGGACCGGCCACGACTGCCCGTTTGCCGGAAGACATCGCCGCGTGTGCCACCGCCGCTCCGCCGGTCGCGCAGAGCATGGCGATATCGGGATGGTGAAAGATCTCGCCGGCACTTTCGATGGTCGGGTTCTCGATGATGCAAATGAGGTTGTCCAGGCCGGTGCGCTCGCGGATCAGGCGGTTCCAACGCCGCGTGGCTTCGACGGCGCAGCGAGCGCCCGACGGGTGCGGGTTGCACACCAGGGTATTGCCCGCGGCGATCATCATGATGGCGTTGCAGCCGAGCGTGGGGATGCTGTGCGTTACGGGCGTCACGACGCCGATCACGCCGTAGGGAGCGTACTCGGTCACGGTCAGGCCGCAGTCGCCGCTGACGGCCTCGCTGCGGAGCATCTCGATACCCGGCACGCTGGCCGCCACGTCGAGCTTTTCGAGTTTGTGGTCGAGTCGGCCGATCTGCGTCTCGGCGAACTCGATGCGGGCCAGCTCGTCGCGGTCACGGCGCATGATCTCGCGGACGCACGCGACCGCCGCGCGTCGCGTCGCCAATGGGCTTTGCGCCAAGCGGCGCTGGGCCGTCACCGCCGCCGCCACGGCCTCGTCCACGTTGGCGAAGACTCCGTCGTCGTGGCTGGCGGGCTGGTCGTGCGCGTGGTCGGTGGTGGTCGCGCGGGCGGCGTGGCCGAGCCGGGCCAGGACCTCCCCGACCACTTCGGCGATCAGGCCGTCGTCGAACTTGCTTCGAGGGCTGTTCATCGTTCACCGCCGTTTCCGAATCAGGTGTTCAGCGTGCCGCTTGTGCGGGACAAGACATGGGAGCCGATGGTGACGGCGTCGATGATCCCGATGACGACGGCATCGACCGGCATCGTCTTGGTCATCTCGGTCATGCGGGCCGAGCTGCCCTGTGTGACCAGGACGTATTCGCCCTCGCCGGCGCCGAGCGAATCGAGCGCCACCAGCATCTTGCCGCTGCTGCGCAGCCCGCGCGGGTCGTCGGCGACGGCCGTGAGCGCTTCGACCAGCAGCATCTTGGCATCGCGCATGCGTGGTTCTTTCTGCGTGGCGACCACCGCTCCGCGTACCTTCCCGATAAACATGGTTTGCACTCCGCGTCGAAAAGCCCGCCACCCGCCGCCGAGGCGAGCGGTCACGGCCCACGGCCGCCCACGACCCGTCGCGATTCCCGTCGGAGCGGCGCCGCCGGCGGCCGGTTGTCGTGTGGCCGACACCGGCCGGCGAGCACGACGATCGGCCGGCTAACCCGCCGGCATGATTTTTTCGAGTTCGTCGTGCGGGCGCGTGAGCACCTCGACAGACACCAGCTCGCCCACGCGGGCGGCCGCGGCGCCACCGGCCTCGGTGGCGGCCCGGATCGCCGCCACGTCGCCGGTGAGCACGACGCTGATGAGTCCGGTGCCGGTGGCGCGCGTTCCCACGACGCTGACGTTGGCGGCTTTGAGCGCCACGTCGGTCGCTTCGACCAGCGGCACCAGCCCGCGCGTCTCGATCAGTCCAATCGCTTGTCTGGCCATCGCATCAGTCTCCTGTGGGGTGGGTATCGCCCACCAGTCGTGCGGTTCGGTCTGGAAACCCCTACCCCAGCATCGCGGGCACCAGTTCCTCGTGCGGCTGCGGGATCACGTGCGCCGCGACGAGCTCGCCGGCGGCGTTCGCCGCCTCGGCCCCGGCATCCACGGCGGCTTTCACGCTGCCGACGTCGCCTTCGATGATCGTGGTCACATAGCCGCTACCGATATCCACGGTGCCCACCAGCGTCACGCCGGCAGCCTTGCACATCGCGTCGGCGGCCTGGATCGAGGGGTTGGCCCCGATCGTCTCGATGAAACCAATCGCTTGTCTTGCCATCTTGTCGTTCTCCTGTTTCGCCCCGCGGGTTCCGCCTGCCTGCGACCGCTCCCGGGAGCGAGCCGATGCCGCGGGAAACCCGCCTGCCGGGCGAACCCTACTTGCGGGCCGGTTTCTTGCCGGCGCGCTGCGGATAGAGCTTGGACAACTCGTCGTGGGGCCGCGGGATCACGTGTACGGCCACCACTTCGCCGACCTTCGTGGCCGCCGTTTCGGCCGCCGCCAAGGCCGACTTGACCGCCGCCACGTCGCCCGCGACGAAGGAAGTGACCAGCCCGCGACCGACCTTGCGCCAGCCGAGCATTCGCACGTCGGCCGCCTTGAGCATCGCGTCGGTGGCCTCGAACAGGGGGACCAGTCCGCGGGTCTCCACCATGCCAACAGCCGCTACAGTCGCCATCGTTCATCTCCTGTCACAAAACGGGCCGCCTGCGTCAGCGCGGTGCGCGGAGCGCCGGCTTATCCAGATGCACCGCCCGGGCGCGATGCAAATCACAGGCGTTGCCCTCGTCGGTATCAATGTGGACTTCCAGTTTGAAGCGCGGATCGATCCGCACCTTGATCCCGCCCAGCACCACCGGACAGGTATCGTGCT
>JALSRY010000792.1 GCA_026984555.1 Phycisphaerae bacterium | reverse complement strand
GAGGCATTCGTCAAGCGCGAAGAGTTCCCGGAGGACCAACCCCCCGAGCCGGGGCAGCGTATGACGTTCATCGTCCAAGGTACCGACCGCGAATCCGGTCTGACGCGGCTTTCGCTGCGCGAAGCCCGGCTGGAAGCGGATTTTGAAAGCCTCCAGGCCGGCGATGTCATCGAGGCCCGCGTCACGGGGGTCAACCTCGGCGGCCTCGAGCTACTCGGTCCCAATCGCATCCGCGCGTTCATGCCCAAGAGCCAGGTCGAGCTCGAACGCATCGAGGACTTCACGCCCTACATCGGGCGGCGGCTCGAATGCCAGATCACCGAGAAAAACCGCAAGAACAAGTCGCTGGTCGTCAGCCGGCGCAAGATTCTCGAACGGCAGCGCGAAGAAGCCCGCCAACAGCTCAAGTATTCGCTGGCCGAAGGGCAGACCCGCCGTGGCATCGTTCGCCGACTCGCCGACTTCGGCGCGTTCGTCGATCTCGGCGGCATCGACGGCTTGCTCCACATCAGTGACATGAGCTATGGGCGAATCAAGCACCCCAGCGAGGTCGTCAAAGAAGGTGACGAAATCGAGGTTCAGGTGCTCAAGATCGACCTGGTGCGCGACCGGATCTCGCTCGGCATGAAGCAGCTCACGCCCGATCCGTGGAACGTCGTCGAGGGAAACTACCGCGTCGGCGACACCGTGGACGGCCGCGTCACCAAGCTGATGAATTTCGGCGCTTTCGTCGAGCTCGAGCCCGGTGTCGAAGGGCTCATTCCGGTCAGCGAGATGAGCTGGACCCAACACGTCCGCCACCCCAAGGACCTGCTCGGCGAGGGCGACTCCGTGCGGGTCGCCGTCCTCGCGGTGGATACGGAAAACCGGAAGATCACCCTCAGCCTCAAGGCCCTCGGCGAAGACCCGTGGAAGGACATCACGCAGCGTTACCAGCCCGACGCGATCGTGCGCGGCGCGATCACGCGGCTGGCTCCTTTCGGCGCGTTCGTGCAGCTCGAAGAGGGCGTCGAAGGCCTGGTCCACATTTCCGAGATGAGCCACAAGCGCATCCACCGGCCCGACGAGGTGGCCAAGGTCGGTGACGTGGTCGAGGTGCGTATCAAGGGGGTCGATCCCGAGCAGCGCCGCATCTCATTGTCCATGCGTCAGACCACCCCCGAGCCCGCCGCCGACGCCGCCAACACGCCGCAGCACGCCGGCAAACCCGCCAAACGCAAGAAACCCCTCAAAGGCGGGCTGGACTTCTGAATCGAGGTTCCGTCCGGCGTGCCCTCGAGCCGTCGCGCCGCCGAGCCGCTTACACGAATGCCTCGGCGGCGATACCGAGCGCGCGGATGCGGGCGGCGATCGATTCGAGCTGGTCGCGTGACAGCGCCGAGACGTAGGGTTCTGCCGTTTGGCGAGCGACGGTGTAGGCCTGAACCAGTTTCACGGCCCCCCCCCCGTCCACGATACTCCGCAGCCGACCGAGATAAGCGTCGATCTCCGTACCGGGCGGCGGCTGGCCGTGGAGACACATGAACATCGACTGAAGCACCACCGGCCGCACGCGTGCGGTGACGCGGATGCTGTCCACGATCTGATCGAGCTTGACGTGAACCCGGTTCACCTGCTCGAAGTACGCCTGCGTACCCGCATCGAGTTTGATCCAGACCTCGCCATTGTGCCCGTCGAGAAACGCCAACGTCTGAATCACGCTCGGCCGGCGCAAGTTCAGCCCGTTGGTCAGCACGACGATTTTCGCGTCATGCAGCGCCAGCTCCTCGCGGAGTTCCGCAGCCAGCCCAGCCGCAGCCGGAAACGCGGGCGAAGCCGTCGGCTCACCATCGCCTGAGAAAGCGATGTCCCGCAAGCGGCGAAGTGCGGGTGGCACGTCTTTCCACGGTTCATCGGCGAAGATGGCGTCGCGCTGCGTCAGAAGCGTGCGTAATTCGCACGACAAACGTTCGAAATCCACGGGCATCGGACCGGGCATCGTCGTCCGATCCACCTGACAATACACGCAATCGAAGCTGCAAACCTTGTCCGGGTTGAGGTTGATACCGATGCTCAGCCCGCGGCTACGGCGCGAGACGACCGGGTACACGTAGCGGAAGTCGCGCCACAGACGCGGGTGGGCCGTGTAGAGCTTGCGGGCGGCCTGGGTCTTTTCTCCCACGCGATGTTCTCCGTGCCCCCCGGGTCAGTGTTCGCGTTGCGACGGTACCGACTCGGGTCTGCCGGACCACCGGCGGGCGTCGCGTCGCGGTGGGAGCAGGATATCGCAGATGGCGAAAAAAAACTTCGTTTTCTTGACGGGTTGGAATACTCGGCGCCCGTCCACAGTTATGAACGACGAAACACCTACAAGCTTCCTCACACGGGGTGGGGAAGGTCTGGCAGGATGTAGTTCGGCTCGCCCTTCTTGCCAGTCTGGATTCGGCCCGTTCCCAGGTCGGAGGGAACGGGCCGCCTTTTTGCGCGGTCCGCAACCGCCAAGGAGCCAGCCGCCCGGCCGCGTTCCTGCCTCGCGCTGCCCGCGCTGCCTCGCACGGCCGCGCCACGTCGTCACTGCGCCAGCCGACGCACATGTGCAGCCGTGCAGCGGCGAAGCACCGCGGGATCATACCCCCCTTCCAGCACGCTCAACACGCGTCCTTCCGCGGTGTGGTCAGCCAGTTCGAGCACCTGCGTGAGCATCTCCTCGAAAACCGCATCGGTCCACGACAAGATGCCGAGGGGATCATCCCGGTGGGCGTCGAAGCCGGTCGAGAGGAGCACGAATTCCGGCTCGAACGACCGGACGGCCGGCATCACCGATTCGCGGAACGCCGCCCGGGCGTCATCATCCGTGGCTCCGGGCATCAGGGGGAGGTTGAGCGTCGTGCCCCGCGCCTCACCCTCGCCGATCTCCTCGGCCAGTCCCGTCCCCGGAAAGAGGTATTCGGGATGACCATGGAGGCTGATGTAGTACACCGAGGGGTCGTGGTAGAACATGTGTTGCGTTCCGTTACCGTGGTGCACGTCCCAATCGAGAATCAGCACGCGTTCGATGCCGGCGCGACGGGCGGCGTCCGCGGCCAGCGCCACGTTGTTGAACATGCAAAAGCCCATCGCCCGGTCGGGTTCGGCGTGGTGTCCGGGCGGGCGCACCGCGCAGAATGCCCGGCGGTACGCTCCGCTCAGAATGCCGCCGACCGCGGCAACGACGCCGCCGGCCGCCAACAGCGCGATTTCGAAGCTCGCTCGGGAAATCGTGCAGTCGGGGACATCGATCACCGGCTGGCCCGCCTGGCAGGCCTGCTCGAACCGCCGCACGTAGACCGGATCGTGGCGGGCTTCCAGCGCACCGCGGTCGATCGGTTCGGGTTGGATCACCGCCGCGTGCGCGAGCACGCCCGCGTCTTCGAGCCCGGCGCCGACCGCGTCCAGGCGTGCGGGACACTCGGGATGTCCGGGCCCCGTGCGGTGCCGCTTGAATCGTTCGTCTTGACAGATTCCCAGCGGGATCATCGGCAGCTCTCCTCCCTCGTCGCAGGCCCGCGTCGACCGGGGGCTCGCCGCTGTCGCTCATACCCGCGGCGGCGCAGGACGAGCGATGCGGCCGGCGTAGCGGCGCAGGGCGGGACGCACCACACGCGAAAGGAACTCGCGCGTTTGTCGCGGCGCGAGGCCGACATAGCGCCGGGCGTCGAGCACGCGATCCCACACCACGCCGGCAAACGCCGAATCCGCCTGTAACCGTTCGATCAGGTCGTTGGGCCGGCCGTATTCCTTGACTTGCCGGCCGGCGGCCTGCGCGTGTCGGCGAATGCGTTCGTGGAGGCTCTGGCGATCTCCGCCCCGCTTGACCGCCTCCATGAGGATATCCTCGGTAGCGATGAACGGTAGCTCGGCCTCGATGCGAGCCGCGATCGTCGCCGGGTAGACCACCAGCCCGTCGAATATGTTGTGGAGCAGCGCGGCAAGGGCGTCGGCGGCGAGAAACGCCTCCGGAAACACGAGCCGTTTGTTGCTCGAATCGTCGAGCGTCCGCTCGAGCATCTGGGCGGCATGGGTCATGGGCGGCGACGTACCGAGACTCAGCAGGAAGCGGGCCAGGCCGGTGGCGCGCTCGCACCGCATCGGGTTGCGCTTGTAGGGCATCGCCGAGCTGCCGACCTGCCCGCGCTCGAACGGCTCGTCGATCTCCTTGAGCATCGCCAGTACGCGGATGTCATTGCAGATTTTTTGCGCACCAGCGGCCAACGAAACGAGCGTCTGGACGATCTCGACGTCCAGCTTGCGGGAAACGGTCTGGCCACAGAGGGGGTAACACGCCTCGAACCCGAGCTTCGCCGCGAACACGCGTTCCAGCCGGCGGACTTTCGCGGCACTGCCCAGTAGTTTCAGGAACGATGCCTGCGTACCCGTCGCCCCGCGCAGCCCGCGACACTTGAGACGCGCCCGCTGCGTTTCCAGCCGGTCGAGATCGGAGAGCAAGTCCTGGAGCCACAGCGCGGCGCGCTTGCCGACGGTCGTGAGCTGCGCCGGTTGCAGATGGGTAAAGCCCAGCGCCGGCAAATCGGCGTAGCGCTCGCAAAAAGCCGCCAACACCTCGACCACCGCTGCCAGCCGCCCGACGAGCAAGCCGAGCGCTTCGCGCGTCAGCACCAGGTCGGCGTTGTCCACCACATCCATGCTCGTAGCGCCGAGGTGGATGATCGCCCTTGCCGCGGGCGCCGCGTCGCCAAACGCGAGGATATGCGCCATCACATCGTGCCGGGTCTTGCGCTCGTAGGCCGCGACGGCTTTGAAGTCGATGTCGTCGGCAGCGCTGCGAAGTGCGCGAATCTGGCCTGCCCGGATCGGCAGGCCGAGTTCACGCTGCGCCTCGGCCAAGGCGATCCAAATCCGCCGCCAGGTGCGATAGCGGTGCGGCGCGGACCAGATCGCGACCATCTCGGGCGTAGCGTAGCGTGTCACCAGGGGGTTCTGGAACTCGTCGCGCGGGTGGCGGCGGGTGTGCTGCTTGTGGCTTCGCACCTCAGTCCTCCAGCGCTTGGCGCAGGTCGGCAACCAGGTCGTCGGCCGTTTCGAGCCCGACGTGTACGCGAATGAGCCATTCGGGCCGGTCGGCATCGGCGCTGAACAGCGTCCCCCCCAGGATCAGGCTTTCGAAGCCCCCCCAGCTCACGCCGATGCCGAACAGACGCAGGCGGTCGAACAGCCGGTTCATCGCCTCCCGCGACTGGTCCTTGAGCGCAAACGAGAACAGGCTCGAGTAGCCGCGCAGTTGTCGCCGGGCGACGTCGTGTTGCGGGTGGCTTTCGAGTCCGGGATGCAGCACACGGGCGACCTTCGGATGATCCGCGAGCATCCGGGCGACGGCCAGTCCGTTTTGCTGGTGGCGTTCCATCCGCAACGGAAGCGTTCGCAGCCCGCGCAGCATCAACCACGCCGCGTGCGGATCGAGAATGCCGCCGACGAGCTCGACCTCTTGCCAGAGTCGCTCGCGCAGCTTTTCGTCGCGCCCGGCCACGACGCCGGCCACCACGTCGCTATGGCCGTTGATGAACTTCGTGGCGCTGTGCAGCACCAGGTCCACCCCCATCTCCAAGGGATTCTGGAAACACGGGCTGGCCCAGGAATTGTCGAACAACGTCACGATGCCGCGCTGGCGAGCAACGCGGGTGATCGGCTCGATTTCGGGTACCTCGAAGCGCCCGCTGGTCGGGCTCTCCAGGTAGATGATGCGTGTCTCCGGGCGAATCGCCGCGATGAAATCCTCGGGACGCACGCCGTCCACGAACGTCGTCTCGACGCCGAATCGACGGATGTGGTTGAGATACCACTGCGTCGGCCCGTAGCAGTGCGCCACCGCCACCACGTGATCGCCGGTTTTGACGCAGGCGTTGATCGCAGCGCTGATCGCCGCCATCCCCGATCCGAAACAGTCGGCCCACACCGCCCGCTCGAGCCGGGCGAGCTTGGCCTCGAGTATCTGGTTGGTCGGGTTGGCGCCGCGCGTGTAGTCATATCGCCGCACGCCGGGCTTGCGACGAGTCTCGAACGTCTCGGCGTCGGGGTAGACGAAGGTGGAAGTCTGGTAGATCGGCGGGCTGGCGGCACCTTGCTGGCGCTGCGGGTTTTCGCCGAGATGCGTGCAGATCGTCTCCGGGCCGGGGTTCGGTACCGGGTCCAGTGCGTCCATGGGCGGCTTGAGCGCAGGCCAGAGCTCCATCGCGTCGCGAATCGGTGGACGACCGGACCGGACGCCCTTCTCGGGCGAGAGCGAATCGTTCATGGGAACAGTGTCGCCAATCGGCC
>JALSRY010000791.1 GCA_026984555.1 Phycisphaerae bacterium | reverse complement strand
CCGGAGGGCATACCCGAGCAGGTGCTCGATGGCGTGGCCGATCGTGTGCCCGTAGTTGAGGATCATCCGCAGATCGTCCTCGCGTTCATCGCGGGCCACCACGTCGGCCTTGATCTCGCAATTGCGGGCAATGAGCAGCTCGAGCACATCGGGCTTGCGTTCGACGATCTCGCGGGCATGTTCCTCGTGCCACCCCAGCAAGTCGGGATCGCGAATGATGGCGTGTTTGACACTCTCGCCAAGACCGGCGATGTAGTCGCGCTGTGGAAGCGTTTCCAAGAACTCCGTGTCGATCAACACCGCCGCCGGCTGGTGAAACGCGCCGATCAGGTTCTTGCCAGCAGCGTGGTTCACGCCGGTCTTGCCGCCGATGGAAGCGTCGATGGCCGCCTCGAGCGTGGTGGGAACCTGGATGAAGCGAACGCCCCGGACCCAGGTGGCAGCGACGAAACCACCGAGGTCGCCAGTCACGCCACCGCCGAACGTAACCACTAAGTCCTTGCGACCGAATCGGATACGCGCCAACTCATCATATAGCCGCCCCGCTTGGGCGAGTGTCTTACTCTCCTCCCCGGGCGGAACGCGCAACACGCTCAGCGGCCACTCCAGCCCCGCGCGAATCTTGTCCAGATGCAGACCGGCCACCCGCTCGTCACAGATCAGCGCAATCTGGCGAACGCCCGGAAGCTTACCCACGAGCAGCATCAGTTGCCCCCGGGCGCCGGCGCCGACGAAGATCGGATACGCGCGTTCGTGGAGCCGGACATCGACGATTCGCATGGATATGATCCTCCGGGACTTTCTATCGGCCGCTTGCGGCCCACGTCCCATAATCACGCGCAACTCGCAGCGAACGCGAGCGTTACCCCACGCCATCCACTGCGACCCGGCAGGGCGCACGCGTGTACAATGTTGACGAACGGCCGTTTTTTGCTATGTTAGGGCATCATGGGTAAAACGCTAGCCAAACCGACCCAGGCCGGCAAGAGCGCTCGCAAACGATCACCCCAGCCTCGCAAACAGCAGCAGCGCACCGCCGGAACAATCCGTAACTATCGTCAGGCCATGGACTTCCTGAAGTCCAGGACCAACTACGAGACGATGGTGCGGGTGGGTTATAACTCGACGATCTTCAACCTGTCCCGCATGTCGCGGATTCTGGCGGCGTTGGGCAACCCGCACAAATTGTACAAGGTCGCCCATATCGCCGGCACGAAAGGCAAAGGCTCCACCGCTCACATGCTCGCCGCGATGCTCAAGGCGGCAGGTTATCGGACGGGGCTCTACACCTCGCCGCATATCGTCAACATCCGCGAACGCATTCGAATCAACGACCAGCTCGTCAGCGAACCAAAATTCGCCAAGCTGATCGCCTCCGTCGCGCCCGTCGCCGACAAGCTCGAAAAAGACAACCCCACATTCTTCGAGCTCATGACCGCGGCCGCGTTCCTCCATTTTGCCAACGAGCAGGTCGATATCGCCGTCGTCGAAACCGGCCTCGGCGGACGGCTCGACTCCACCAACGTCCTCAAGCCCGACGTCTGCGGCATCACGAACATCAGCTACGACCACATGGCCCAGCTCGGTACAACGCTCGAAGCAATCGCCGAGGAGAAGGCCGGCATTTTCAAAGCGGGCGTGCCCGTCGTCAGTACGCCGCAACGCCCCGGCGTCAAGCGTGTGCTCCGCGACCAGGCCGAGAAAGTCGGTTGCCCGCTGTGGATCATCGGCGACGATGTCGAGTTCAGCTATCGCTTCGAGCGATCCCGCGCCGGCGGCCCCAACACACGCGTCTGCCTCACCACGCCTTCGGTCCGCTTCGACCACGTTCAGGTACCCCTGCTCGGCGAACACCAGGCCCACAACTGCGGCCTTGCCCTGGGTATGCTCGACGCGCTTCGCGGTCGCGGGCTCGAGCTCGACCTCCAGGCCGCGATCGACGGACTCGCCGGGGTGAACGTCGAGGGTCGGCTCGAGATCATCCGAAGCATGCCCAAGACGGTCGTCGATACCGCCCACAACGCCGCCAGCATCGGCGCCCTCATGCGCGCCATCGGCCAGAACATCAACTACGATTCGATGGTCGTGATTTTCGGCTGCTCGGCGGACAAGGACGTCGACGGGATGCTCGATCATGTCCAGCTCGGCGCCGACAAGGTCATTTTCACCAGCAACGGCACCCCTCGTTCGGTTGATCCCCGCGAGCTGCTGACTCGCTTCCAGGAAAAGTCGCCTAAGATGGCCATGGTCGAGGACGAGCTGGCCGGCGCCTACCGCACCGCGTGCAACTGCGTCACCCGCGAAGACCTCATCTGCATCACCGGGTCCGTCTATCTCGTCGGCAAGGCCAAGCAGGAATTGGCCTGAAGGCCCCGCGTGGCCTCTGCCGCCCGGGTGGTTTCGGAACCACTGAGGGGCATATGCGGGTCACGATTGAGTACCAAAAAAATCTTGTTTCATAACTAACGCACACGCAACAGGTTAGCATTTTGACCCAACATCGGGCTTGCATTTGCTCGTTCCTCGGGTAGCATTAGGAAGACGGGCTGAGAAGGGTTTTTCGAAGCACGACGCGAAATCGATCTACGGGCGGCTTGCCCGGCTGCGGCGTTTCCCCCCGGCGCCCACCGGCTTCCGCCCGACTTTTTTGCGCCCACGCCGCGCGGCCGCAGTGCCTCCCCCTTCTCAACCGTCCCATGCGATCGGCGACCGCCACCCCATCCTCCCCCGGCGGACCGGGGCTGACCAAACCTCGCGAGCACTGGTCACTGCCGGCCACGCGCCTCTGGCCGCCAGGCGGCATCACGCTGGCTTGACACCTGCGCGCTGCCGATAGAGAATCCAGAGGAGCGGGCCGGTTGCGCGCCGACGGATGGCGCGGCACGATGCCGCAATCACGCAACCCGGGCTCCTCCCAGGCTGAGCAGGAGACCTCACGGATGGAACAGCCGTCGTCTCATCTGAAAATCCGCCGAACCAATGGCGTGTCGGTCGTCGAGTTTGCCGACCGGAAGATTCTCGAGGAGCTTTCCATTCAGGAGATCGGCGAGGAGCTGAACCGGGTGGTGGAATCGGAAACGGGAATCAAGCTGTTGCTGGATTTTCGGAACGTGGATCACCTTTCCAGCGCCGCGTTGGGCATGTTGATCACGCTCAACAAGAAAGTGAAAGAGCAGAGGGGAAATCTGAAGCTGTCCGATATCAACCGTCAGATCTTCGAAGTATTCAAGATCACCCGCCTGAACCGCGTATTCGACATCCATGAGACCGCGGAGCAGGCGTTGGCCAGCTTCTGAGCGCAGGGCCCCGGGCCGGTTCATGGATCGCGTTGAGGAGCGACGATGGCGGTACCCAGCGAGTTCGGCGTACGGGATGCCGACCTGGTCGAGATAGTCATCCCGAACGACCTTCAGAGCGCTCGAGCATCCGAAGAGCGCATCATGAAGGAGCTCGCACACCACCATTACAGTCCCGACGTGACCTTCGCGATCAAGCTGGCCCTGGAAGAAGCCCTCACCAACGCCGTCAAGCACGGCAACTGCAACGACGCCAGCAAGCAGCTCGTCGTGCGTTACCGCGTGGATCCGCAGCGTACGATCATCGGGGTTCGTGACGAAGGCTGCGGGTTTCGGCCGAACCAGATTCCCGATCCCACCCGCGACGAGAACCTCGAACGCCCCAACGGGCGCGGTATCATGCTGATGAACGCATACATGACCCGCGTCTGCTTCAACGAGGCCGGCAACGAGGTTTGGATGCTCAAGGAGAATACCCGGCAGCGCCCCGCCTCTTCGGCCTGAGCGGGGCCAGATTCGGGCGTTCCCGAGCCCGATCGTCGCGCGCCCGCCGAGGTGGCCCCCATGCAGCCGTCCCCCGAACACCCCCCCGGCCTGGAACCCGCCCTCGCGGCCGACATTCCACCTGCCGCCGCCGCGGTCCGTCTGTCACGCCGCCGGCGCCGCAACCAGATTTGCATCGCGATCATCGCGTTGGGCGCGCTCAACCTCGTGGCGTACACCGCGTTGTATGCCGTCCTGGGTGGAGATGCGCACAACGGGGAAATCCGGCACATCGAGCAGCCCGACGGCTCGATCCAGCGAGCCTACTATGTTCGCGGCCACTTCCTGCGGACGCTCAAGGGCCGCGAAGCCCGGGTCAGCCGCGGGCTGTGGATCTACTCGTACCTGCATTCGATGTCCGTTTTCGTCACTTCGGCCGCGATGGTGCTGAGCATGCTCGTGCTGGCCCGCCCCCACATCCTGGCCACCATGCGTGACGGCTGGATCAGCGGGCCCACCTTCGTCGCGGCGCTCAGCACGCTCGTGATCCTGCTCTCGGGGGCCGGCGTGCTGATCTTCCTGTGGGACTTCCTGCGCGAGCTCCACGCCGGCTGAGCACGGCCGCTCCGCCGGCGAAAACAACACGTTCTTTCGGCACGCTGCGCTGATACGACTGCGGAAAAGGACGGCCCGCTACGGTCGGCGGAGGGCGAATACGATCTCGAGCTGCGCCCCCCCGCCGGGCACGTTCGACGCGTGAATCTGGCCGTGCATCTCGCTGACCAGCCCGTGCACGACGGCCAGCCCCATCCCCGCGCGGCGCGTCGTCCCCGCCGCCAGCTCTCCCTTGGTCGTGAAAAACGGCTCGAAGAGGTGCTCCATGTTCTCCGGCGGGATGCCGGGCCCCGTATCCCGGATCCTCAGCGCAACCGCTTCGTCGCCGCGGGACTCGAGCGCGATCGTCAGCTCGCCGCCTTCGGGCATCGCCTCGACCGCGTTGGTCACCAGGTTGTCGAGGATCAGCACCATCTGCTCGCGGGGCAGCGACAAGGGTGGAATCGGTTCGAGCTCGACGCGCAGCCGCACCCCGTGATCGGCCAGTGACCCCCTGTGTTGCTCGACGAAGTCCTGCACGATTTCCGCGAGGTCGGCCTCCTCCGACGCGCGGTAGTCGGCCTGGGCGAACGCCAGCAGTTGCTGCGTCAGCTTCGTCGCCCGGGCGACGGCGTCGGCCGTCCGCCGAAGCACCCGCCGCATCGCCGACATCGTGTTCATGTTGAGCGCGAATTCGAGGCTGGTGGCGATGCTGCACAGCAGGTTGTTGTAGTGGTGGGCCACGGACCCCGCCAGCGACCCGAGTTGCGTCAGCCGCTCGCGCTTGCGCAACGCCCGGCGAAGCTGCGTGCGGGCGGTGATGTCGTTGAGCCACACCGCGACCGCCTCGATCGCCCCGTGCTCGTCGAAGATCGGCGTGAGCCAGACGGCGTAATCGGTCGGGCAGGCGTGGTCGTCGTCGAAGCGGGTGCGAAACTCCGTCGCGTCGCGGGTCGCCAGCAACTCGCGCAACGACTCGTCGAACTGCGCGCGATCCTGTTCGGGCAAGATCAAACGCACGTCGCGGCCGGCGGCCTGCCCGGCGCGCCGCTCGAAAACCTCGCGCGCCAGCGGATTCCACGCCAGGATGCGCCCGCCGGTGTCAATCGCGAACACCGCCAGGCCCGCGCCATCGTAGAGCCGCTGGAAGAAAGCGGCGTCTAGGTCGGTCGGTGCCGCCGCATGATCATTCATGACGTTCCGCCTGTTGAGCCTGCGGGCGCAAGAACAGGTATGCGTCGTAGAGCCGGCCGTCGGACACCCGCGTGAGAAACGCCCCCCCGAGCAGTCCGTACACGCGGGCGTTCTCGCTCGGGGCCACCAGGACGAATTCCCCCGGCCGGAGCGTCACCGCGAACGCGACCGACTCGAAGGCCCGCTGCGGTCGCCGCGGTCGGCGCGTCAGCCCCCCCTCGCCGCGAACCCATTGCCAGTCCTGTTCGGGCCGCTGCACCTCGGGCACCACGAACAACCGCACGTCGCGCACGTCGCGCGCGTCGGGCACGTAGGTGACGCGCAGCACGTTCCGGCTGCCGGGCCAGGTCGCCCCGCTGAGGTTGCCGTCGGGCGCCAGGTAGAAAAGCGTCTGCTCGCGGGCCTGCTCGTCGAGCTCGATCGAAATCGAGAACCCCGGCGGCGCCCGCAGCGGCGGCGGACTCGTCACCTTGTACCCATCGACGCCCTCGAGCGCCGCCTTGATCGCGTCCCACCACTTCTCGTGCCCTACCCCCACCCGAATGCCGTTCTCACGCAACCGCCATTGCGTATCCGCGTCGAGCGCGTCTTCGCGGAGCAGGCTCCACACCTTTTTCGCCGCCGACGACGCATCGTGCGGGATCAGCACCCGCAAGATCGCCAACTGGTAGTCGATCCGCTGGGGGCGCGGCGTGGTCGGCGTACCCGAGCCGGGCGGCGTGGTGAACGCGGTGTCGG
>JALSRY010000790.1 GCA_026984555.1 Phycisphaerae bacterium | reverse complement strand
GCCCATTGCGGCGCGGCGACCCATTGCGATGCGGCCGTCTCGACCGCTCGTGATGCCGCCTTGACCGCTCGTGATGCGGAACGTGGACAGCTTGGGCAAGATACCCGCGCGGCGCTCGGGGAGAGCCCGCGGCGTAACGATTGGATTCAACACTGCGGAGTACCTACGAATGGGTGATAGGCACGTGAACGGTCGTGTTTGGTGGGCGGGCGGTTCCCGGGCAAAGCGAGTCGGCCGCCGGGGCCCCGGGATGGTCCTGCTGGCGGTCGCGGTCATCCTGGGCGGATGCGAGAAGAAAAGCGGGAAGACGCCGGCGGCGGCGACCGAAGGCTCGGCCGGGGGCAAGGCGCCCGCGATGGCGAACCTGCCGGAGGTGGACGTCAGCAAGCTTTCGCAGGGGCTGCAATCGGGCGTGCAAAAGCTACGGGAGGCTATCAAGCGGTCGCCGCGCGATGCGGACCTCGTCGGCAACCTGGGCGCGATTTATTACGTGCACGGATTTGCCCAAGCAGCGGAGGCGTGTTTCGAGCGTGCGAGCAAACTGGCGCCCGAGTCGGTCGCGTGGCATTATTACCTGGCGTTGGCACACGAGCGGAACCACCACCACAAGGCGGCGTTGGCCGAATACGAACAGGCGATCGAACTGGACCCGAGCTACGGGCCTTCGTATGTCCGGACGGCGCGGTTGCTCGTGGATTCGGACCAGGCCCGGGCGGAAAAACTCTGCCGTCGGGCGCTCGAGCTCAACCCCAAGGATCAGACCGCGTTGCTGATGCTGGGGTTGGCCAAGGCGGCGAAGGGCGAGCTCGACGAGGCTGCGAAGCACGTGCGCGAAGCGCTGGACATCGACCCGAACTACCGCGAGGCGCACCTCGCGCTGGCGCGGATCCTCAAGGAGCAGAAAAAGCCGGGTGAAGCGGAAAAGGAACTGAAACTGGCGGAAAAAGGACGCACGCCGCTGGTCGGCGACGATCTGTTCGAACGGTTGTTGCGCAGCGGGTTCAACCTGGAAATCCTCCTGGCCGACGCCCGGATGCTGATGGCACGCGGAGCATACAACCAGGCGGACAAGGCGCTCCAGCGGGCGGCGGTCGTCGATCCGAAGAACATGATGATGCTCGGGTTGCTCGGCGATTTGCGCGTCCGGCAGCATCGGCTCGAAGATGCGGCGAAGGTGTATCGGCGCATGCTGAAGCTCAAGCCGGGATCCCGGAGAATCCAGCTTACGCTGGCTCGGGTGCTGGCCGCGCTGGAAAAACCCGACGAGGCCGAAACCGTTTTCAAGACGCTGGTCGATGCGCACCCGCAAGACCAGGGGGTGCTCGAAGCGTACAGCCAGTTCCTCGTTACGCACGGGCGGGGCGACGATGCGGCCAAGTTGTGGCGCAAGGTGATCGAGGCGCAGCCGGACGCGGCGTGGGCCCACCTCGATTTCGGGGACGTGTTGGCGACGACGGGCCACGCCGACGAGGCCCGAGCCGAGCTTGGGACCGTCCTCAAGCTTCACGCCGACGATCCGGGCGCGCTGTGGCTGCTCGGCGAGTTGGCCCGGGCCGCCGGCGACACCGCCACCGCGCAGAAGCACTGGGAACGCATCGTCGCGACTTCGCCGGACTATCTCCAGGCGTACCTCGGGTTGACACAACTGGCCCTGGCCCGGGGGGACTATGCCGCGGCGCTGGCGTATGCGGCCAAGGGCATCGAGCGCAGCCCCAACGCCGCGGGACTGCTCAACACGCGGGCATGGATCCTGGCCACCTGCCCAGACGACAAGCTGCGCGACGGCAAGGAAGCAGTTGCGCTGGCCGAGAAGGCCTGCAAATTGACGCAGCGCAAACAGCACGAGTTGCTGGATACGCTCGCCGCGGCCTATGCCGAGGCCGGCCGTTTCGACGAGGCGGTTCAGACCGAGGCCGAAGCGATCAAGCTCGCCACCAAGAGCAAGAGCCCGCAGGTGGACCAGTACAAGCAGAGGCTCGCAGCTTACCAGGCCAAGAAGCCGTATCACGGCAGTTGAGGCAGGCGATCCGGCACGCCGCCCGCACAGGTCCGGTGCGAACGAACCCGTGCGGCGCTCGGGCGGTGCGGCGTCAGCGGGGAACCGGTCAGAACGTATACAGCTCGGGCCGGCGGTCGGCGAACGGATCGGTGCCGGGAGCGAAGTGCTTGTCGGCGGCGCGGGCCAGATCGAGCACGAAACGGGGCGTGGCGTCGCATGCCGCGGGGGTGTCGCGCTCGGCCGGTACGGCGTTTCCGTCGGGGGCCAGCGCGTGCAGGGTACCGCGGGCGACCCGGATGATGAATACGCGGTTTTCGGCGGCCCGACACCGCAAGGTTCGCTCGGCCGCCCGATCGCCGAAAACGAGCACGACGTGTACGCCGTCGAGCGCCATGGCGCGAATCGGTGCGAAACCGTCCGCGTCGTGGTCCCCGGTCGCGCCGACCAGCGCCCGCCCCACTCGAACGGGCTCGGACCGTGGTCCCTCCAGGACCACCGGCCCGGCCTCCGTGCCCGGGGTGTCGGCTTCCGAACGGGGCATCGCATGACGGCCGGCCGCAGGTTCCGCGCGCGTCGCTGGGACGTTGGTCAGCCGCACGCGGCCGTCGGGTTCGATGGCAACGCGTAACAAGCCGGCATCGGCGGCGGGTGGCGACGCCGGTCGTGGTGCCAGCAGGCGCTCGCGCAGCGATGCGGAAAGCCGCGCCGCTCGCGGCGGGTGCAGCGTCACGTCGGCGGCGATCAGTTCGGTGCGGTCAGGGCGGCACTGGGCGAGGATTCGGCCCGCGGCGTCGCAGATGATGCTCGAGCCGACGAAGGGGGTGTCCGCTTCGCGCCCCCATTTGCTGGCCGAGGCGATCGGGATACCCAGCTCGCGGCAGCGCTCGGGGATGAGCAGCTCGGGTTGGGGGTTCCAGGGTTGCTCGGCCGTACCCACATTCACCCACGCGGTGGGCTGGAGGATCAGCCGGGCACCGCGGGCGACGAGTGTCGCGGGAATCTCCGGCAGGCGGGCGTCGGCGCAGATCATCATTCCCACGGGGCCCCAAGGCGCATCGACCGGCTCGATTCGCTGTCCGGGTGTGAACAAGCCGCGGTCGCAATCCCACAGGAAGCATTTGTCGCATGTGCCACGCACGCGGCCGTGTGCATCGATCAGCACGGCGCGGTTGCGGAGCATCGGCGGCTGCTCATCGATGTAGCCGGCGCAGATGGCGAGGTGCTGGCGCCGGGCGTGGTCGCGTAATCGTTCCAGGAAGAACTCCGGTCCCGGCAGGCCGGCTTCGCGAGCCGCGTAGTATTCCGCCGGCGACGCGAGCACATACGCGGGCCAGACGCATTCGGGCAACAGGACCACGTCGGCCCCGTGCCCGGCGGCGTCCGTCACCAGCGACGTGATGCGCTCGAGCGTTTCACGCCACGCGGCGATCCTCGATCCCGGTGTTTGCGCGACCGCGATACGCAGCTTCATCAGCACGCTCCTCGGGCGAGGCAACGACCCGACAACGAGCCGCCGCCCCACGATCTCGTGGCACGAGCCGGTGATGGCGAGTCGGCCCGCTGCCGGCGGTGGGCGCGGCACGAGCGGCGGGTCGGCGTCATTCGCCGTGCTCGGTCTTGCTCCACGCCGTGTCCGTGTCGGAGAGCGACCAGCCCAGGTCGAACAACCCGGCACCCTCGACCGCCGCGTCGCCGCGCTCCCACACGGCGGCGCGGAACACGATCCAGTCGGGGTATGCGATTCCGGATACGAAGTAGGAGAGTCGGTCGGTGGCGCGCATACCCGCCGGTCCGGTTCCACCGACGACACCGACGCAGGCGATGTTCGAACCGGGGCGCGGCCGGATCATGAGGCAGCCCAGGTCGTCGCCGGTGAAGGTTTCTTCACCGACCCGCATGGTTCCGCGGCGAATCTGGATCGGGCAGTTGCGGAGCAGCGCGGCCCAAGCGCGGTTGGTGTCGGCGTTGCCGTAGAGCACGACGTTGTGGTCCGGCTGGGCCTGGGGGTCGAAGTCGCGATCGAGCACGATGTTAAACGAGCCGTTGCCGCGGTACCAGAACGTTTCGCTGTCGAAGCGGGCCTTGGCGAGTGCCCAGGCGTTTTCCTCGTCGTTGCCGGCGGTGCCGACCACCAGCACGACGTGGTGATCGAACGCGTTTTTGAACAGGCCGTAGCGATGGGGGCCTTTTTCGCCGGGATCGGGCGGGGTGGTGATTTTCCAGGTGGTGCCCTCGCGGCTGAGGTAGATCGGCTCGCGGCGATACTCCAGCTTGATTTCGGGGGATTTGTCGAGCTGGAGCGTCAACGGCCCGGCCATGAGCACCTGCGCCGGGGCGAGCGTGAGTCGGCGGACGTTTTCGGTCGTGCCGAACAGCACGCGGCGGCCGGGGTCGATCTGCAGTTTGACGCGGCTGGGTTGCAAGAGGCGCTGTTGCTGCTCGATGGTGACCCAATGGCAGGATGCGTTGACACCGGGGCAGGTGGTGACGAACTCGACCAGCCGCGGGGCCAGCGGACGGGCGTGGCGCTGGAAGAACTCGAAGAGCTCCATCAGGTCGAAGCAGTCCTTGCCGACCTCGGGGGTGGCGTCGTAGACGTGTCCCCCGCCGGGCTGGACGTGCAGCGTCACGTCGTGGTGAAACTTCTTGAGCCGCTTGTACATGTCCTTGGCGAGCGCAAACGGCACGACCTGGTCGGCGTCGCCGTGGATGATGAACACGCCGAAATGCAGGCAGTTGCGCAGCAGCAGCTTGGTGCGGCTGGGGTTGGCGCAGCGATCGAGCAGGGCTTGGACGGGCGTGGGGTTTTCGTAGCTGATCTCGCCGCCGTAAGACCAGAAATCGGGCCAGCTCGCACCGGGTCCGATGGCGGCGAACCGGTCGGGATAGTGCACGCCGAGTTGCCAGACGCCGTGCCCGCCCATCGAGTGCCCGCCGAGGTAGATGCGGGACGGGTCGGGTTTGAGCAGGCGGGTGGCGTGGTCGAGCACCTCGATCGCGTCGAGTCGGCCCCAATCCTCCCAGTCGAAACCGAACGGGCGGCGGTTGGTCGCGCCGACGATGCTGACCCAGTTCTTGGCGAAGTAGAGATTGCGATAGCCCGCCGCCTCGTCTCCCGCTCCGTGGACGTGCAGCATCAGCCCGCCCGCCGAGCGCACAGGCGGCCCGATCCGCGGTCGCAGCGCGTAGTATTGCACCGAGTCGTCGATGGCAGATACGAACGTCACCTTGCGAAACTCGTCCGGCCGGCGGACGGGAATCTCGAAAGTCGCCTCCTGGCGGGACAACCGGCCCGGGCCACCCGGGCTGCCGGCCACCCGGTAACGAATCGTTCCGCTGTCGGCCCGCACCGCCGGTAGCCGGGCCGGAACCTTCGCGATCGACAGGGGGGCCATCCAGCGCGGCGTCAGGTGCACGGCGGGTACGGCATCACCCGCGGCGGTTTCCGCGTTGATCGGCTCGCTATCGGCCAGGTCGATCGGATGCGTGGTGGTGTTGAGCACGACGATGCCGGCGTCGAGTGTCCGCGCCCCTCCGGCGACCGCCTCGGGCAGCGTGGCGTCGGCCATGTTCACCATCACGTCGTGCGTCACCGGCTCGAGTGTCACCTTGAGCGTGCCACGCCCGGCGCGGAACAGCAGCTCGTTTTCGCCCGCCCGCAGCAGGATCGGAATCATCACGTAGCCGTAGCGGTAGTGGTTGGCGACACGCGGCGTGCCGTTGACATAGACGATCGAGTGGCCGATGGCGCGCAGGATGGCTCTGCGCGGGCGGTCGAGACGAATCCGCGTCAGCGCCCAGCCGCCCTTGAGGGCCGCGTGTTCGAGCGTTTTGCCGGGTTCGATCGTCACTGCCTGCCACGAGTGGCGTTCGCCGTCGGTGGCGAGGACGGCGTCGCCGGCGTGCGGCGGCGTCCAGTCGCCGCGCACGATCGCCGCGGTAATGCGGTCGATGAAGAACGGTTGGCGTTGGCCGGGGCCGGGATGGGTGAGCACGAGCCAGTCGGTGGGCTGGATGGTATCGGGAATGCTGGGCGGCTCGGCGGCCGCGCGGGATCCGGCGGCGATGCCACCGGCGAGGAGCAACGATATCAGAACGTGGCGCACGAGATTCCCTCCGTGTGGGTTGTGAGGTTTGTCGGGGTGGCCGCCGGGGTGCGGCGGTTGGGTGCCACGGCCGGCGGGAGCATCAGGGAGTGGTGCTCTTGGTCGTGTTTTTCTTCGCGGGCAGACGCAGCTTCATCCCCGGGACGATCAGGTCGGGAGAGTCGAGCTCGTCGCGGTTCATCTCGTAGATTTCTTTCCAGCGCGACGCGTCGCCGAGGACGTTGCGGGCGAT
>JALSRY010000789.1 GCA_026984555.1 Phycisphaerae bacterium | reverse complement strand
GTTCGTCGCCGTCGTCGATTCCGACCGCTGCGAAGGCACCGGCGCTTGCCTCGACGCGTGCGAATATCCCGGCGCAATCGCCCTGGTCGAAAAGGAGATCGACGGGCGGATCGTGCGCCGTGCGGAGATCAACGCCGGTCTCTGCAAAGGCTGCGGAGCCTGTGTCGCCGTGTGCCCCAACCGCGCCATCGACGTGCAGGGCTACACGCTCGAACAGTACGACGCGATGGTGGATGGCCTGGTCGCCGACGAACCCGCGGCGGTCGAAGTCTGACCCCGGCGTGGCTTGTACATGCGCCATTACGAACGGCACGGGCGAGATCGTCGCGAAGGCCGGCAGAGCCCCGAGGCCGGGGCCCCGAACCGAACAACCGGAGGTCGATGCCATGGCTGCCCCCAAACTGACGCCCGACCAGAAGGAAAAACTCAAGATCATGCGCCAACGGATCGGTCCACCCGCGGATGCGTTGCGTGCGCACATCAAACAACACAGCCGCGCGCGCAAGGCGGTGCGGGCAGCGCTGGCCGACGGACCGCGCACCGTCCCGCAGATCGCCCAGGCCGCCGGCATCGACCCCGCCGACGCGCTTTGGCATCTGACGGCGATGAGAAAGTACGGCGAGTTGCGCGAGGCGGGACAGGACGGGGATTACGTGCTCTACGAGCTGCTCGCGAAGCCCCAGGGGTAAAGGCGTGAACGTTTCGCGGGCCGGGGGGAACCCCGCGCAAGGAGTGCCAGGCGATGGTACACATCGTGGATACGCGACTGCTGGATCGCATTCGCCACTACGGCGCGTTCAACGTGGACGCATGCTTCAACTGCGGCAACTGCACGGCGGTATGCCCACTGTCGGAAGACGATGCGAACTTTCCACGCCGACTGATTCGCTTCGGGCAGGTGGGCATGGAGGATCGTCTGCTGGCCAGCCGCGAGCTGTGGCTCTGTTACTATTGCGGGCAGTGTTCGCAGACCTGCCCGCGCCAGGCCGACCCGGGCCGGTACATGGCCGCGGCCCGGCGCTACGCCATCGCACGCTACGATCCCACCGGCATCAGCCGCGTGATGTCCGGCTCGTGGGTCGGCACGCTGGCAGTTTTCGTACTGCTCTCGGCGTTTTTTGTGATCTGGTTGTTGTGGCACCAGGGCGACATGAACGGCCAGCGGATGGCGTTCTTCGACTACATCCCCGGCGAACTGATTCACGACACCGGCATCGGCGTTTTCGTGGTCGTCGGCCTGCTGATGCTCGCCGGCGTCGCTTCGGTCGTGCGGCACGTGTTGCAGGCCGCCCGCGCCACCGGCCGGCCCGTGCAACTTCCCCTCGCCGCGCTGCCGGCGGCGTTGGGGTATGCGATCCGCGAGTCGCTGGCCCAGTCGCGGTATCGCCAGTGCGATGACGAAACCGACGATCCCGAACCCTGGTTCCTGCGACCCTGGGCTGTGCATCTCGCGATCCTGTGGGGCTTCCTGGGCCTCCTGGCGGCGACGACCTGGGACTTCCTGTTCAAACCGATCGGCTCGCATGTTTCGCTGCTCTACCCCGGCCGGCTGATCGGAACCCTCGCCGGGCTGATGGCCCTGTACGGATTGACGGTGGCGTTGTGGCGGCGGCTTACCCAACCGACGAAATACTACGCCGACACCCGCTTCGCCGATTGGTTCTTCCTGTTGCTGATGCTCGCCACGGTGTTGACCGGCTTTGCTGCGGAGCTGTTCGTCTACCTGCCGCGCCCGTCCGCCGTGGCGTATGTCACGACGCTGGTGCACGTGGTGTTGGCGATCGACCTGATCGTGTTGTTGCCCGTGACGAAGTTCGCCCACGCGCTCTACCGGCCGCTGGCGTTGCTGCTGCATCGCTGGGTGGAGCTGGGCGCGCAGGCGGGGGCCACGGCGCCCGCCGCACCGGAGAAAGCATGAGAACCGGGAGAGTGAAGGCGGCGAGGCCCGCAGGCGACAGCGCGCCCGGCTCGAGGACGAACACTGTGGCACCGTTCCCGGGCCCGTAACCAATGGACGATGACGCCGGTCACGGACTGGTGATCACGAATGGCGGTATCCACCCTGCAACACGGAGACGACACGATGGCTGATGATGCGAACAAAGCGGAAAAAATTCTCTATATGGTGACCAAGGGCCGCGAAGACGCCGAGATGGCGTTGTTGCCGTTCATACACGCCGTCGGCGCCCAGAGCATGGACGTCGAGGCGGTCGTCGTGGTGATGGCCAACGGCGTGAACCTCGTGAGAAAGGGCTACGCCCAGGGAATCGCACTGCCCCACATGCCACCGCTGACCGAGTTGCTGGACAACTTCCTCAAGCTCGGCGGCCGCATCCTGGTCTGCGGGCCGTGCATCAAGTCGCGCGCGATCGCCGAAGACGACCTGATCGACGGCGCCACGGTGGTCGGCGCCGCCACGCTGACCGAGGAAGCCCTGTCGGCCAACGCGGTCATGAACTACTGACGACATCCGACGGCCGGCGGCGTTGCCGACCGCCACTACCCCAATCGGTCTTGTACACAAGGAATCTGGTCATGGCGACGTTGCAAGAGATTCTGAGCGAGAAGATTCCGCTCTGGCGAAAGGAAGTGGCCGAGGTCAAGAAGACCCTCGGCGACAAGGTCATCTCCCAAGTCACGGTCAACCAGGCTTACGGGGGCATGCGCGGCGTCAAGGGCATGGTTTGCGACACCTCGGTGGTTGAACCCGACAAGGGACTCATCATCCGCGGCCATCCGCTGCTCGAGCTGCGCGACCGCGGCCCCGAGGAGATTTTCTTTCTGCTGCTGACCGGCGAGTTGCCCGACGACGAGGCCCGCGCCGCCCTCCAGCGCGAATTCGACCGCCGATCGCAGGTGCCCCAGTACGTCTGGGACGTGCTCCACTCGATGAGCGACAACACCCACCCGATGTGCATGCTCGCCACCGGGGTGCTGGTGATGGAACGCGAGAGCGTCTTTCGCAAATGGTACGACCGCGGGATGAAACGCGAGGAGTATTGGCAGCCGATGCTCTGCGACTCGCTCAACATCCTCGCCAAGCTTCCGGTGATCGCCGCCGGCATCTACCGCATGCGCTACAACCACGGCAGCATCATCCGCTGGACGCACGGGCTCGATTTCGGCGCCAACTACGCGAACATGCTCGGCATCCCCGATCCGCTGTGCAGTTTCTCGAAGATGATCCGCCTGTACCTGAGCTTCCACTGCGACCACGAGGGCGGCAACGTCTCGGCCAATACGTGCCACACGGTCGGGTCGGCGCTCTCCGACCCGTACTACGCGGTCTCCGCGGGGCTCAACGGGCTCGCCGGCCCGCTCCACGGCCTGGCGAACCAGGAGTGTCTCAAGTGGATCCTCGCGGTCATGGACAAGTTCGGCGGAGTACCCTCCGAGGAACACCTGCGGGAGTTCGCCTTCGATACGCTCCGCAGCGGACGGGTCATCCCCGGCTACGGTCACGCCGTACTGCGCGTCGTCGATCCGCGGTTCAAGGGTTTTCTCGAGTTCGGCCAGCAGCACATGCCCGACGACCCCGTGTTCCAGACGGTCGAGCGCGTGTTCAACGTGGTTCCCAACGTGCTGAAGGAGTACTCCCAGGAGCGCGTCAAAGCGGGCAAGAACCCGATCGCGAACATCTGGCCCAATTGCGACGCCGGCTCGGGCGCCCTGCTCTATCACTACGGCATCACCGAGTTCCAGTACTACACCGTCGTCTTCGCAGTTTCTCGAACGATGGGGATGCTGGCCCAGTTGATCCTCAACCGCGCGCTGGGCACGCCCATCACGCGGCCGAAATCGGTCTCCACCCAGTGGATCAAGGAGAACGCCGGCAAGCTGCCATAGGGCTCACCCATCCGCAGCCGACCGGCATCAGCCGCGCAAGAACAGACGCCGACCTCCGCGAGCGGGGGCCGGCGTCTGGATGTTCTGGATCGTCTCGCCCGATACGGCGTCGTCTACTTCCAGACGCCGTTCCAAGCGGCGGATCCCTCCGGCGGGCTTTTCATGGCCGGATTCACCGTGCCCGGGAAACCGTAGAGCAGCGCAAAACCGTTCACGTAGTAGGTCTTCGATTCGACCCCCTTGGCGTGGCCATCGAAGAACACCGTGTTCGTCAGGCCGTCGTCCTTCCCGTTGCGAATCCGCGAGGAATCCACGTTTCGTGCCCCATCATCGGCGGTCGGCGTATACGCCATCCCGGAGAAGTGCGGCGCGAAATTGGGCAGCGCCACCCCCGTCCATCCCCACTGGTACGGTCCTTCCTGCTGAAGCTCCGGCGTCCCGCCGTTCGGACGCGGCCGATACCACGCATCTGCGATCATCCATTCTTCAGCGGCCCGATTGATCTTCGCCAGTTTCTTGGGAGGGTTGTTCCGCTCGATCGCGAGAAGTTGTGGATCGTTTTGCGAGTACGAGCTGAACCCGAAGTAGTAGGAGGGGTTGGTCACTCGGAACCCATTGACCGAACCAGACTGCTCATCCGCCGTGTTCACGCCCACGTTGTTCAACACGTAGTCCGTGGGAAACACGGGCCGTACCGAGGCAAAATCCACGAAATTGGAATCGGGATTGATCTGCTCGAGCGCGGGACAGATCGAAACCTGGTCCGTGATGCTGTTCGCCTGGCTCTCGCTGTCGTTGAAAATCCGTCGCAGCTTGTACGTCAAGAAACGTTTCTGGAACCACCGGGCAAAATCGTAGGAGTAGCTGCGAATCGGGTTGTTGGTCAGCGCGTCGATGCCCTGGTTGCGATACACCGCCGGGTGCAGCGGACCGGGCAAACCGTCCCGACTCTCGCTCGCATACGTCACCACACCCTGCCCCAGCGTTCGCAGGTTCGACAGACACTTGACCGATTTGGCCTGTCGCCGCGCGCGAGCCAGCGACGGTAACAGAATCGAGATCAGCAATCCGATGATCGCGACAACGACCAGCAATTCGATGAGCGTGAATGCTCGTGAGCGGTTACGGAAGCGGGGGATGAGAAATGACATTGATCTACCTCCGGCTACACTGTTCGTGCAGACATCAGCCGTCCCCCCGTTGGGTTCGCGGCGGACAACCAATGCCCGCGCTGAAAAACGCGATGAACGCTACCATAGGCTACCATCCTCATCGGCGTCGTTCAACAAAAAATGTTATCGACCGTTCGTTTCGCGGGCCCAGCGGCCAGCGGCTTTCGCTCCGGGTCGGTTCGGCATCTCGGGGGGCGGCGGCGCCGCGCTCGCGGCCGCTCCGGACCGGTCGGCCTCGACCAACATCACCGGCGGACCATCACCACGCCGGTAGAATTGAACCGCCCCGCGTCTTCGCGTATCGTGTCGGGCGGTCGTACAGTTACTGGCGCCGCCCGGCGGCATCGGGGAGATACAACGCATGGACCACGAAGCCCTCGTCGCACAACTCAACGACCTGCTCAATCTCGAATACGCGGGGCTGCTCGGACGGCTCGACCAGATCCACCCGTTCGTCGAGTGGGCCGACGCCGTTGCGGTACCAGTGTTCCGGCAGATCGTGGCGGACGAGGAGCACGCCCGTCGGCGACTGACCGAGGCGATCGAGGCCGAAGGCGGCACGCCGCGCCCCCCTCGGCCCGACCCCACCAGCGCCCGCGTGCACTACCTCGACGTTCGCTACATTCTCCCGCTGCTGCTCGACGAACAGCGCCGGCGCATCGCCGCCTACGAAGCCGCCGCCGGACAAATCCCCTCGGACCGTCCGTCGGCGCCGGTGGTCAGCGAGCTGCTTCAGCAACACCGGAGCCACCTCGACCGGCTGGAAGCGCTCGTCGAGCGGCTTGGCCCCGTCCCGGAGCCGGCGGGCGCCGCCAAAGACCATGACGCGTGAGCAACTGGCGGCGGCGGGTTTCCCGGTTGCCGCCGCAGCCTACGCCCGCCTGGCCCATTTCGTCGAGCTGCTGCTGCGCGAGAATCGCGTGGTCAACCTGACCGCGATCCGAGAACCAGACGACATCTGGCGATTGCACGTATGCGAGAGCCTCGCGCTCGGGCCCCTGATCGAACAAAGCCACCCGCGGACGCTGCTCGACCTGGGCACGGGAGGTGGCTTGCCGGGCATCCCGCTGGCCTGCGTATACGACGATCTGGAAATCACACTGCTCGACGCCACACGCAAGAAACTGCTCGCTTGCGAGCGGATGGTCACGGAGTTGGGCCTGCGGCGGGTGGGGCTCATCTGGGGGCGAGCCGAGGTGCTCGCGCACGAGGAAGGGTTGCGCGAGGTGTTCGACGTCGTGACGGCCCGCGGTGTCGCCCCGCTGCCCACGCTGATCGAGTACGCCGCCGGCTTCATCCGGCCGGGGGGATGGGCCTGGTTCGCCAAACCCACCGCCCGCGAGGGTGACATCA
>JALSRY010000788.1 GCA_026984555.1 Phycisphaerae bacterium | reverse complement strand
GAACTCGATCTCCTGTGGCACCGGATTGCATCCGGTGGATCTCCCAGCATCCTGTGGCACCGGATTGCATCCGGTGGATCTCCCAGCATCCTGTGGCACCGGATTGCATCCGGTGGATCTCCCAGCATCCTGCGGCACCGGTTTGCAACCGGTGGATCTCCCAACATCCTGTGGCACCGGTTTGTAACCGGTGGTCCCCCCCGATACCCTATGGCACCGGATTGCAACCGGTGGATCTCCCAGCATCCTGTGGCACCGGTTTGTAACCGGTGGATCTCCCAGCATCCTGTGGCACCGGTTTGTAACCGGTGGTCCCCCCCGATACCCTATGGCACCGATTGCATCCGGTGGATCTCCCAACATCCTGTGGCACCGGATTTCCATCCGGTGTACCTCTCGCTCTCGCCCGCTGTTTCCGGTTGGCGGGCCTTGCTCACATTTCGGAGACAGTCCGCAACCGGCGACCTTGCGTTTGCCCTGCCCCAGTCCTCAGCTTCCCTCGCGCAGCAGGCCGACGCGCCGGTTGAACGCCTCGATCAGCCGGTCCCACTCCTCCACCTGGCCCCACGTCTGTTCCCAGAACTCGGGATCCCACAACCGGCGCAGGTCGTTTACGTCGCGCTGTTGCTGTTCCACCCAGGTGAAATACTTGAAATTGTGCAGCATCTTCCGGTCGAAATGACTCAGCTCACGCATGTGATCCGTGGTGATCGCCTCGATGTACCGGGTGAAGTGGCGACCGGCCTCCGCACGCGTGTAGGGACCGTGGGCGTCCCGCTGCTCGGCCAGCCGCGACTGGTACAGCTCCGCCGAATCGGTCAGCGGCGTGAAAATCACGTCACGCGGCCCCAATTCGTAGTAGCGGGCCGTCTTGACCGCGGCGACCAGGTTGCAGATGCTCGAAATACCCAGCAGCGGCAGTTGGGCGACCAGCTCGCCGGGTACCCCCTCCGCTTCGAGCTGGGCCGCCCCTTCCGGTTCGTTGAACAGCCGCAACAGCGCCAGACACTGCTCGTCGTCCACCGCCGCCACCATGTCGGTGTTGCGGACATTGTGAATCCACGGGACGTGCTTGTCGCCGATCCCCTCGATCCGGTGCCCCCCGAAGCCGCACTGGAGCAGCGTCGGGCACTGGAGCGCCTCCGTCGCGACGACCTTGAGCAGGGGATAACGGGTACGCAGGTAGTCGCCGGCGGCGATCGTTCCGGCGCTGCCCGTGGCCGAGACGTACGCCGCCAGCCGCTCGCCTGCGCCGGCGATCCGCTGAAAAACCTCGTCGATGATGCCGCCGGTGAGATGGTAGTGCCAGATGGCGTTCCCGAACTCCTCGAACTGGTTGAAAATCACGCAATCCGGGCGCGTGCGGCGGATTTCCCAGCACTTGTCGTAGATTTCCTTGACGTTCGATTCGCAGCCGGGGGTCGCGATGACCTCCGCGCCGATCGACCGCAGCCAGTCGAACCGCTCGCGCGACATCTCCTCCGGGAGGATCGCGACCGCCGTACAGGCCAGCAACGCGCAGTCGAACGCACCACCCCGGCAATAGTTGCCCGTGCTGGGCCACACGGCCTTTTGGCACGTGGGGTCGAACTGCCCCGTGACGAGACGCGGCACGAGGCAGCCGAACCCCGCACCCACCTTGTGCGCACCCGTGGGGAACCACTTGCCGACCAGCCCGATGATGCGCGTCGAAACCCCCGTCAGAGCGGCGGGAAACTCGATCCAGTTGCCGTCGTTGAACAACCCGCCGTGCTCGACGGGCTCGTTCTTCCAGGTGATGCGGAAAAGGTTGACCGGGTCCACGTCCCACAGGCCAACCCGTTCGAGACGCGCCCGGATCGACGCCGGAATCTTCCGCGGATCCTTCTGCTGGGCGAACGTGGGGATGATGATGTTGCGTTCGCGACAGCGGGCGACTGTCTTTTCGAGTACGGCTTCGTTGATCGGACCGATATCGTTCACCAATGGTACTCCCGCAAGACGACCCGCTCCGCGAGGCCGTCGCTTGTCCAAGGGCTGTCGGCGAGAGTATAACGCCGATCGGGGCTCGGAGATGAACGCGCTCGGCCGGCGGCCGGAGACGCGAACCAGAGGGTTGCCATGTTGTCACACGTCAGCGGACTCGCGTGCGTCCGGTGCGGCAAGGTCTACCGCGCGGGCGCGCATTTCACCTGCCCCGATTGCGGGCCGGACGAAGGCATCCTCGATGTGCGGTACGACCTCGAACGGGCGGCGGAAACGCTCACCCGCCGCTCGTTGCGACGGCGCAGCCGGTCGCAGTGGCGTTATCGCGAGTTGCTGCCACTGGACGAGACGCATTGCCCCCGCGATGGTCTGGTCGGCTGGTCCCCGCTGATCGATACGCCACGCCTGGCCCAGGTGCTCGGCGTGGGGCGATTGCGGCTCAAAGACGACACCCGCAACCCCTCCGGCTCCTTCAAGGACCGGGCCAGCGCCGTCGGCGTGCTCCACGCGCTGCAAACCGGCGCCAGCGAGATCGCCTGCGCTTCCACCGGCAACGCGGCCAGCAGCCTCGCCTGTTGTGCGGCGGCGGCGGGCCTGCACGCCAACATCTTCGTCTCCCGGCGCATCCCCGAGGGCAAACTGGCCCAGCTCCTTGCGTACGGCGCCCGCGTGTTCCGCGTGGACGGCAGCTACGCCGACGCGTACGCGCTCTCCACCCAAGCCTGCGCCCGCTTCGGCTGGTACAACCGCAACTGCGCGGTCAATCCCTACCTCGTCGAGGGGAAGAAAACGTGCGGGTTGGAGATCGCCGAGCAATGCGCCGACGACCCCCCGGACTGGGTCGTGTGCAGCGTCGGCGACGGCTGCTCGATCGCGGGGGTGTACAAGGGATTGGCGGAAATGAAAGCCCTGGGCGTGGTCGCGTGGACGGCCCATCTGCTCGGCGTGCAGGCGGCCGGCGTCGCACCGCTGGCCGCGGAGTTCGAACACGCCGCCGACAGGCACGCGGCCTTCCCTGCCAAGCACGCCTCCGATACCTACGCCGACAGCATCAACGTCCCCGTACCACGCAACCGGCGCAAGGCACTCGACGCCGTGCGCGCCAGCGACGGCGCCTTCGTGACGGTTACCGACGAGCAGATCATGGAAGCGGTGCGCCAGGCGGGTAGTCTCGCGGGGGTCTTCGCGGAACCCGCCGCCGCCGCCGCCGTCGCCGGGATCGCCGAGGCTCGCACGCGGGGCATCCTCGACGAGCACGCATCGGTCGTCGCGATCATCACCGGCAACGGCCTGAAGGATATCGCGGGCGCGCTGCGCGCGGTCGGTGTACCCCACGATATTTCACCGCGGATCCGCGATATATCGCGGATCGTCGCCGGAGGAGCATAACACCCGGCTCGTACCCAGCCGGCTGTGACCCGCCGCGCTGCGTCCGGCGAGCCCGGTCGTCGCCGCCGAGCCGTGTCCAGTCGGCGGTTTCGCCGCCGGCGAATTCGCGCAAATCTGTGCAAAAAAATCACAATTACCAACAGCCGCTTCGGCCGATCCTGCGTCTTCGACTACGGAGTGGCGGTTTCCTTCACACCTCGCACTTACATCGGCGCTCCGCGTGCCGCTCCCGCCGAGTCGGAAAGGAGGCTCTCATCATGTTCCCACGCCACACGCCCGTTCGTGTCCCGCCTAGTTTTTCTATTTCTGTGTTTTTATCGGCCGTTGTGGCGGTCGCGGGGCTTGCCGGGGTCAGTCCGGCATCACGCGGCGACACCATCGGCAACGAGAACGTAGTGCTCGGATTCCACCAGGACGCTGCCGCCGGCCTCGTGCTGGACTCGGTGGGCAGTCCGCAGCAACCCGACGCTTACCAACTGGCTGGCAAGGACTTATGGTCTGTCGATTTCCGCGATCCGAACGGCGGTATCACGACGATCGAGCCGTCGCAGGCCACTTTCGGTTTCATGCTCGACATCTGGGACACCGGCTTTATCGCGACATGGGAGAGCGTTACGTCACCCGCCCTGCCGGGCGAAAGCTTCGACGTGAACGTGATTGCCGATGTCATCGACGAAGATCGCGTTGTCGAGCTGACGATCGACGTGGCGACGGTGACGCCCGGCCACGCCGTGTACGCCGTCCGGTTTCCGCGGATCGAGGTGTATGCGTCGCACGCCGGGCACGATGTGCTCACGTTGCCATACGTCGGGGGGTGGTTGCTGCCCGACCCGTCGAACAATCCGCTCGTGCAGTTGGCCACCGGGCAGCCCCTGCCGCAGCCGGGTTCGATGAGCATGCAGTGGCTCGCCTACTACGCCCACGACAACCCCGGCGGTCAGGCGCTGTTTGCCGGCACTCGCGATGGCAGCGGCTACCGCAAGGGATACATCATCGGGCAAGGTCAACCGGGCGTGAGCTGGACGTTCGCCGTGCGGCAGGTGCCCGAAGCCAACCTGACGCCTGACAACGGCTACGCGACGCAGTACGCGTGCGTGCTCGGCGTCGTGCCCGGCGACTGGTACGATGCCGCCCGGTTCTACCGCGGCTGGGCGTTGGAACAGGATTGGGCCGACGGCGGGCCGATCTACCGCAACAGCGCGTTTTCGTCCTATGTTCGCACGGCCCAGATGTTTGCGGTCACCGGCCTCGCGGACGAGGCCCACCCGGAGTATTTCCAGTATTGGGCCCGGGACATGGCCGACCAGCACGCATACTTCGGTGTCGATACGATTGTGACCCACGTTTACCATTGGCACCACAACCCCTTCGATGTGGGCTGGGGTGATTGGTGGCCGATCAAGCCCGAGTTCCTGGCGGCGGCCCCCGAGCTCTTGCATGCGGGTGATGTATTCGCCCCCTATTTCCTCAACCTGGTCTATTGCCGCAATGTATCCAACTACAACCACCCCTACGTGCCCGGTTACGAAAACCACACTGTTGGCGAGTACGCTCTGATCGACGAGAACGGCAACCCGGTCACCGACACCGACAGCCAGAACAACACGTGCGATGTTCTTTGTCAAGCGACGGATTTCACCAGCGACTACACGACGTATGTCGCCGAGCGGCTCTACCAGGAAGCGGGGGCACCGGGTCTGTATCTCGATGTGTTTCCGTTCGATGAGGCCCGGCTTTGCTACAGTCACGCGCATGGGCATCCCGTCGGCGGGGGCGATTACTACACGCAGGCCAAGCGGCGTCTCGTACAGCACCTGCGCGACACGATGCGCGCCGACTATGATCCACAATACTACGTCTATGGGGAAGCCCAGTGCGAACCGTTCGTCGGTCTGCTCGAGCTGGTCTATCACCACAACACGGGCGACAGTGTGATCGACGCGGATGGTAACGTCCTGTTGGGTGTCGCCCCGTTGTACGAGACCGTCTATCACGACTACCAGTTCACGGGTACGGTCTCGTCGTTGCACGCCCAGACGGTTTACGACGACCAGACGTACCAGTTCATCCGCCGCATCTACGCCGCCCACCTGTTCCTGGGTCACGTACCCTGGGCCGGCTCGCTACTGGGGCCGCTGAGCATGTTCGACGTGATGGCGGCCTCGCCCGGGTATGAGCGTTTGGCCGACATGGCGCGTCGCTTCATGGTTGTGCTCAAACTCGGCGCCGTCCGTGATTTCGCATATTTCGGCGAGCGCATCCGTGAACCGATCACCGACGCGCCCGTGATTTCGCTGATGGAGGGCGACAATTTCCTGCCCTACGGCGGCGAGCAGCCGTTGGTCTATGCGACCGCTTACGCGCGGCCGGACTACCCCGGCCTGGGGTTGCTGCTGCTCAACTGGAGCGACGAAACGGATACGTACAACGAGGATATCCCCGGGGGCGATCAGACCGTGAGCTGGTCGCTTCGGCCGGAGGATTTCGATCTCGCCGACGGTTTGTACGTGGTGACGCGCTTCGGCGCCGACGGCATCACGACGCTTCCGGAGTTGCTCGCGCTTCCCGAGGTTTTCCACGGGACGACGCTCGTACCCGCCCGGTCGGTCGTGTTCTTGCGTATTCTGCTGGCCGGCGATGTCGATGGCGACGGGCACGTCTGCCTTGACGACCTGGCCCACCTGCTGGCCCACTACGGCCAGACCGCCGGCGCGACATGGAAAGACGGCGACCTCAACGCCGATGGCAAGGTACTGCTCGACGACCTGGCCTTGTTGCTGAGCAACTACGGGGCCGGGGGCTGCCCGTAGACGCGCGGTCGTGACCGTCGCCGGGGGCAGGCTGTAAGCCCACCCCCGGCGCGGCGGCGCAGGGGTGGCGGCGTTGCGTTCGGGGATGGGATGGAGTAGGAAAAGAGCCTCCACCGCGGGTGGTGCGGGGATGAAGGTGGACCTTCGCCGTGGAGGACGCGCAGGCCGTGCGAGCTTCCGAATCGAGGGTGGTGCTCGTCATCAATGCCGGTTCGTCGAGCATCAAGTTTTCGGTGTTTGACGCTCCGGG
>JALSRY010000787.1 GCA_026984555.1 Phycisphaerae bacterium | reverse complement strand
CGCGACGATCTGCTCGAATCGATCGAGCGCCTCGACAAGTTGATCGCCGAGCTCGACGAAGAGTCGCGCACGCGTTTCCTCGCGTGCTTCGAGGAGGTTCGCGAGAACTTCCACGAGCTGTTTCGTAAACTTTTCGGCGGGGGAAAAGCCGATATCATTCTTGAAGATCCGGAGCGCCCGCTCGAATGTGGTATCGAGATCATCGCGCGGCCGCCGGGCAAGGAGCCTCGGTCGATTTCTCTGCTTTCAGGCGGCGAGAAGACGATGGCGGCGGTGGCGTTGTTGTTCGCGATCTTCAAGCGCAAGCCGTCGCCGTTCGTGATTCTCGACGAGGTCGATGCGGCGCTTGATGAATCGAACATTGACCGATTCAATAATATGGTGCATGATTTTCTAGCGCGGTCGCAGTTTGTTCTGATCACGCACAACAAGCGGACGATGCAGACGGCCGACGTGCTGTATGGGATTACGATGGAAGAGCCGGGGGTGAGCAAGCGCGTTTCGGTGCGATTCGAGGAGCGAGTGGATACGCCCATCGTGGCGTAGTGGTTTTACGTTACTTACTGTTTTGAGGTGCGCCATGGCTAAGAAGAAAGTCGCAAAGAAAAAGGCGACCAAGAAGAAAGCTGCCAAGAAGAAGGTAGCCAAGAAAAAGGTCGCCAAAAAGAAGGTAGCCAAGAAGAAGACCACCAAGAAGAAGGTGGCGAAGAAGAAGGTCGCCAAGAAGAAAGTGGCCAAGAAGAAGGTCGCAAAGAAGAAGACCACCAAGAAGAAAGCTGCCAAGAAGAAAACCGCGAAACGCAAATCCTGCCGCCGGTGCTAGCGCGGCGGCTGGGTTGAGCCGGACCGCCACAACCGTGACGCCTTGCGCGTCGCCCGGTCCGGACTCGCGGCGTTGCCCCTGGGGGCGACACACACAGCTTCGGTTTCCCGCTCGTCGGGCCGTGCTTTGTCCGGCCGATCGCGGCGCGTAGCCGAGTTGCTGCGTGGGTCGCCCCCAGGGTGTTTCTTGCGCGCTGACGCGAGCCGGAAGATGTGTTTCCCCTACTTCCTACGCGCCGGCCTTCCGGCTGCTCTTGTGCCCCAGCGCACAGGCGATGTCGAAATCCACGAAATCGACGTGATGAAAAATGATCGACTCGAGCGTGCGCTGCACGTGGTCGCCCTCCTTGCTATGCGTGGCGACGATGTGCATGACCTCGTCCGGCAGGCCGTGCTTCCAGCACATCCCCACCCCGCTGAACGGGTGGCGCAGCATATCGCCGCGCGTACCCTTGGCGGGCGTGCCGTCGGCGCCTTTGACGTACTCGATCGGCTTGCCCACGTCGGCCAGCAATGCCCCGGCGATCAGGTGGTCGCGATGCAGCGGTACGCGGTCACCGTAGGCGTCTTTGAGCACGTCGTACAGCGCGATGCACATGCGGCAACAGGTACGCACGTGTTCGAGAAAACGGATGTCGATGTCGCCGGCGAGCAGGGTGAATGGAATGGCCTTGAGCTCCTCGACCGTCCAGCCGCCGCTGGTCAGCGAATCGACCCAAACGTCGATGACCTTCTCGCGCAGCTCCGTTTGGGAAATCTGTTCGATCTCGGGGAAAATGGCTCGGATATCGTCGCGCATCGCTTGGAATTCCTTTGTTCGGGGAGCCTGTGATTACGGACCAGACGCCATTATCGCCCGCGTGATGGCGGCGACAAGCCCGAGCCGGCCAGGCACATCACCCGCCGTCGGCGGGCCAACGAGGCCCGGTGGGCTTCCGAATCCGTCCGGGCGCCGGGTTCTCCGGCGGGTGTCGTGGGCGTGTTATCCGCCTCAAGGGCGGGCAGCACGCAGTACGCCCGCGCGAGGTTGGGGTACAATCACACGCGTCGCCGGGAGGACGCCCGGGTTTCCACAGGAGGCACACCGATGCGACACGCGCTCATCATGGCCGGTGGTTCCGGGACGCGGCTTTGGCCGCTCAGCCGCCGCTTGCGCCCCAAACAACTGCTGCCGATCTTCGAGGGAGCTTCGCTGCTGCAACACGCCCGCCGCCGGCTCGAGGGCCTGTTCGAACCCGAGTGCATCTGGGTCATCACGTCGGCGGATTACCTCGACCAGGTCGCCGAGCAATTGCCCGATGTACCGCCCGAAAACCTGATCGGGGAGCCGATCGGGCGCGATACCGCCAACGCCATCGGTCTCGGCGCCATGCTCATCGCCCGGCGCGATCCTGACGCGATCATGGGCGTATTCACCGCCGACCACCTCATTCGTCCGCGCGACGAGTTCGCGGCGGCCATCGACATCGGGATTTCCGCGGCCCAGCAGTTCGCCGAGAGCCTCGTCACCTTCGGGATCATCCCGGACGGCCCCCACACCGGCTACGGGTACATCCACCGTGGCGATCCGGTCGGCGAACGAACCTACTACGTGCGCGCGTTCAAGGAAAAACCCGACGAGGCGACCGCCCGCCGGTACGTCGAGACCGGCGAATATTTCTGGAACAGCGGCATGTTCGCGTGGCGCACGTCCGCCATTCTGGCCGAGCTGGCCCGGTGCCTGCCCGACAACCACCGGCTGCTCGCCGAACTCGCCGGCCGCTGGAACGACGCCGACCACGCCGAACGCGCCGCGCGCTTCGAGCAACTTCCGAGGATTTCGATCGACTATGGCGTCATGGAGAAAGCCCGCGACGTGCTCACGGTCGAAATGAATTGCCGGTGGATCGACCTGGGTTCGTGGTCGGCGATGGCGACGCTGTACAAACCCGACGAAGCGGGCAACGTGGAAGCGGCGCCGTATTCGCTGGTCGTCGAAGGACGCGACAACATCATCGTCAGCCAGAGCAACCACCTGATCCTGCTCGCCGGGATGAGCGATGTCATCGTTGTTCAGGGCGACGACGCGACGCTGATCTGCCCGCGTGACTACGAACAACGCATCAAGGAACTCGCCGCCGCGCGCCGGCAGCGGTTCGGCGAGCGATTCGAATAGGAAAAGAAGCGGCTCCGGCCGGCCGTCGCGTACTCACTGCCACTGCGGAAACGGCCCCAGCGGCGGGACGAGGCGGGGGTGCAAATCGTCGAACGGCAGAAAACACGACCAGTCGTAGCGCAACATGCACAACCCGTGGCGAAAACCGTCGAACGAAATCGCCGGTGTCTGACCACACAGTTCCTGCAACAACCACGCCGGGTAGTCCGCTCCCGCGGCGATCCCCAGCGGCGCGCCGCCGCCGAAACGCGGATTGATCTCGATGAACCGGATGCGGCGGTCGGCGGTGACGATGCACTGGAGCGTCACCAGACCGCGAACCGAATCCCCCAGCCGCTCGACGACCACGCGACCGGCGTTCATGACGTCGAGATCCTTGATGACCACGCCTTTGGAAACCTCTCCCCCACGAACCTGCCAGCGCGCCCGCGGCACGACGCAACGCACCTGCCCCGTCAGCCCGACGTAGACATCGAGTGTGTGTTCGAGACCGTCGACGAACTCCTGGACGATCGGCTCGCCGATCTTGGCCAGGTAATACTCCAGGTCGCGCTCGTCCTCGATCTTGTTGACCTTGAGGCTGGCGCTGCCGTAACGCGGTTTGATGAAGTAGGGAAACCGCCGCTCGGAAAGTTCGCGAATCGCATCGGGGGTGAACGTCGCCGGCGTGTCGATCTTGTGCTCGGTCAGAAACTGGTAGGTCAAGATCTTGTCACGGCAAATGTTGATGACGTCGGGCTCGGCGATCAGCGGCCGGCACCCCGCCCGTTCAAAATCCGCCCGGTGCTTACTCAAAACCAACAAGTCCGTGTCGATCGTCGGAATCAGCGCATCGACCGCGAACCGGCTCACCGTATCGAGCAACGCGGGTATGTAGCCCGGCTCGCCGATCGGCGGCACAAGCACCTTTTCGTCGGCGCAGTGCAACGCCGGCGCCGTGGCGGTCGTGTCAGACCCAACCAGACGCAACCCGATACCCAGTCGTTGTGCGGCGGCGCGAAACGCCTGGAGCAGCTCCACGCGCCGCCCCACGCACGTGACGAGCAGCGTAATCGTCCTTGATGTGGCAGAAGGATTCACCATCGTATTCATTATACACGCATCGGCTGAATCATGCCCCAGCCGGAACGAAAAACCGATACCTTAGCTTCGCGGCCGCACCCGATCCAGCAACGTCCGGTAAAACCCGGTCGCCACAGGATCGACGACGTTCCGCACACAACCCGGCAACGGCGAGGCCAGAACCTCACCACACGCGGAAACCCATCGAACGTCCCCGACGACGACCAAGCGGGGCCAGCCCGCCTCCTTGGCGTCTGGGCCGCCGGCATGCTGTCTGTCGGCAGCCCGGGAGGCCGGCTGCTTTTGGTCGGCCGGGAAACGCCCACTCGGGGACCGCGCGGGTTTCAGGTTCGCTTCTCCCTGTTTGTCGGAAGGTCTACCACCGCCGTTCCCGCGGCCCGAAACCGCTTTCGGCGTTTTTTCGTGCATCCCGCGGTCACGAAAGCTACGATCGTTTGTACAAGCTGAGGGAGTGGACAGGAGGTTTGCCATGTTCACACGCGCCTTTCGCACCAGCGCCATCGGCACCGCCTTGGTGATTCTTCCCGTGTTTCCGGTTCAGGCTGCCGACCCACCTGCCCACGAGCGCCAGGTTGTTGCCAATCAGACGCCCCAGCCAGGGGCGCATTGCTCGGTTCGCCGATCGGTGTCCACGCCGGCGCCGATGCGTGTGCAGACTGTTCCAGGGGCGAGCGAATCGGATGTCGGCGTCGAACGGGCGCGGAGTCAGCGCGTCGGTCGCGGCCGGCTCCACGCGCGCTCGCGTGGTTTCCGGCGCCGGTTTCGCGGCTACATGTCGTATCCTTACGGCTATCCCCCACCGGCGTATTGGGACTATGGCTATGGCGGTTATGGGCAGGGCTACAGTCCGGACCAGTGGCGGCGTTACTGGGACAACCGTTACGAGGCCTGGCGACACTACGATCGCCTCGAACGCCAACACCGTTTCAACGTCCGCGACATGCGCCGCCGCCGCCGCAAGCTCATCAGCCAGCACGCCGAAGCGCTTACGGCGGGTCTTGAGCGGTTGCGGGCCGGAGACACGGCGCGGGCGATTGCGACATTGCGGCTGGCAGCCGATCTCAATCAAGGTGATCCCGCGTGTCGCATCCACCTGGCCCAAGCCCGGCTCGAACGCGGGCAGTATGCGCAGGCGGCGCAAGCGCTGCGTGCGGCCCTGCGATTACAGCCCCGGCTGGCGTACGCCGACTTGCACCTCGACACGTATTACGCCGTCCCCGGTACGCTGGCCGCGAGTACCGGGCGGCTGCGGACGTACCTGGCGAGCCGCCCCGCGCCGCCCGATCTGTATTTTCTCCTGGGATTCCTCGAGTTCCAGCAGGGAAAGCTCGTTGCCGCCCACACCGCGTTCGGTCATGTGGCTGCGGCGTGGCCCCACGACGACCTGACACGGACGTTTCTCGACCTCACGGCCCCGGCGGAGCCGTAGCCCGGCCCGGCGAGTCGGTGCTGCGGTGCTTGCGCGTCTGCGAATACTGCACCTCGTAGATCCCCGAGCGTCTTATCACGTGCAATAGCGTGTGCCAGATGATGCCCAGGTCGTGCCGCAGGCTGGCCGTCTCGACGTAACGGACATCCCACTCGAGTTTTTCTTCGATTGTCAGCGCCCCGCGGCCGTTGATTTGTGCCAGCCCCGTCAACCCCGGCTTGACCAGCAGCCGTCCCCGTTGGCGAGCGTTCCATTCCGCCATCTGCTGCACATATAGCGGCCGCGGGCCGACCAACGCCATGTCCCCGCGAAGCACACAAATCAACTGCGGTAGTTCGTCCAGGCTTAGCTCCCGAAGCCAGCGTCCAATCCGCGTCAGCCGCGGGTCGCGACCGTCCTCGGGAGAATCGCCATACGGATCGGCATCGGTGCGCATCGTGCGAAACTTCAGCAGCGTAAAGGGCTTGCCGAGATGCCCCGCGCGGGTTTGCCGAAAAAACGCCGGCCCCGGGCTGTCCCGGCGGATCAACCACGCGATCAGCAACATGAGCGGCCCCGTCAGCATGAGCCCCACCAACGCCAGGTAGGCGTCGATGCGCTCCTTGAGCCAGAAGTAGGACGGCGGCGCCGCCAACCGCACGGGGGTTGCAATCGGGTTCTCCGGCATGACGCCGCTAGTCTACCACGTTTGGATGCCGCTGTCTTTGGATGGCCGGACTCGGCGGAAGGCCAGGCAGGACAATCGCAAAGCCACCGGTTGCGGACTGTCTCCGAAATGTGAGCAAGGCCCGCCAGCCGGAAACAGCGGGCCGGATCGCGGGATATCGAGTTCGCGATTGCCCTGTGGCCCCGGATTCCAACCGGTGGTCCCCCCCGATACCCTATGGCACCGGTTTGCAACCGGTGGATCTCCCAGCATCCTGTGGCACCGG
>JALSRY010000786.1 GCA_026984555.1 Phycisphaerae bacterium | reverse complement strand
CGACTACCCCGACGACCTGCTCGCGGAGCTGGACCTCGTCGTTGCCTCGATTCACTCCGGCTTGGGCAAAGACGCCGAGACGAACACCCGCCGCACACTCGCAGCGATACGCAACCGCTTCGTCAACATCATCGGCCACCCCACCGGGCGGATGATCAACACCCGCGAGGCGATGGCGCTGGACATGGAAGCCATCTGCCGCGAGGCCGCCCGCACCGGCACCGCGCTCGAAATCAACGCGAATACCTATCGGCTCGATCTCAAGGATCAGCACGTCCGGCTGGCGCAGGAATGCGGCGCCGTGCTGGCGATCAACACCGACGCCCACGCTCCCGAGGGGTTCGAGCAGATGCGCTTCGGCGTGCTGACGGCCCGGCGGGGCTGGCTGTCGCGCGAGGCGGTGCTCAATACGTGGCCCGCCCGCAAGGTCGCCGCGTTCGTGAAGAAAAAGCGGTCGCGCAAACGCTGAGCGGCCACGACGCACGCGCAATCCCGCCTCGGCCCCGAGCGGCGCATCGCGGCGATCAGCCCGCGAAGCCGTAGCCGGCCAGCAGGATCGACACGTCGGCGAGGTCCACGCAACCGCTGTCGTCCAGATCGGCCTCGGGGTTGTAATCCGCCTCGCCGTCGCAGGTGAAGTACGCGGCCAGGAGCAGGGCCAGATCGGCCAGGTCGATGTCGTCGTCGCCGTCGAGGTCCCCCGGCGGCGTAAGCGGGGGCATGGCGGCCATTTCGCGGATCGCGTCCGTTTCGGCGTAGGGATGGTTCACCAGCCGGCCGGTGTACCAGACAGGCGGGTGGTCGTGGTCGTAGAGCGTGTCGGGGGCGTTGCCCAGCTCGGGACCGTTGACGCGCGTCCAGGGACTGCGTCCCAGCGTCGCGAGGTTTACCAGGTCGATGGCGTGCTTGCACGGGTACCAGCACGAACAGTCGTCGTCGCACGGCCAGAAGTCGAAACCGGGCCAGTCGGCGTTGGGCGGCTGAGCGTGGTCCCACTCGGCCTGAAGCCGCAGGTAGCGGCAGCGCATGTTGCCGATGTAACGGGTGGCCTCGCGCTGCGACCACCACGCTTCGTTGGCGGGACTGGAATCGCGGCACAGGCTCCAGTGCCCGAAAACATTGTGAGCGAACACGTGACGATCGTTGCCCGGGTCGTCGTCGAGCGCCCAGGGTTCGTAACTCGTGACGAAGTTGTCCGACGGTCCTTCGCGGTCGATCAGGTACTTGACCGGAAGCAGGGGGTAGCGGCCCAGACAGCCGGCCCCCATCGTGATGCCGTAGCTGCCGGTCAGCACGCCCAGGTTGTCGGCCTGCACGTTGGGCCGCGAGTCGGCGAATTCGATCACCGCCCGCAAGTCGTCCTGGTGCACGAAGCCGTTGCGATCCTCGACGCCTTCGCTGGGATGGGTGACGCCGCGGCCCTCGGCGTTGAAATGAAACTCTACGAATCCGTCGGCGGCGAGGTGAAGGTCGCCCTCCTCCCCCGGGCTCAGCCCACCGGGTACGACCACGATCGCGGGAAAACGCTGCCCGGCGTACAGGTCGTGCCGGGGCTGAATGATCTTCGTCCACAGGCGGTTGCCATTCGGCGCCGTCACCAGGTAGCCCGCAATCGTTTCCGTCTCGTAGGTTCTCGGCGGCGCGCCGACCGTCGAGTTGAGCGGTGTCGCCGCCATCACGCTGCGGTCACCCGAAGCATCACGCGTCACGCCCCCATCACAGGCCGCGGGAGGCTGCCCCGCGGCGACCACCACGCCGAGCGGGGCGGCGAATGTCAACAGAATGATCAGCGCGGCGTAAGCGCCGCGTCCGGTGGGCTCCTTCTGTGCGTACATGAGACCTCCCGTGGGCATCGGGCGACTTCCCCCGTCCGTGGAAGGGGAAGACGGGGCCAGCCGCGGATTATTCGATCCGGCTGCGAATGGGACCCTCCGGCGCGACACACGCCGCCGTACGCCGCGGTCGTCTTGTGCGGGGGGCTCAACGCTCCAACGTGCGCGGGATGAAACGCCCGTAACCCACTTCGCCGATAAACTGGTAGTTCTTCACGATCCGCCGGCCGCGGCAGAACGTGTCGCGCGCGAAGCCGGCGAGTTTCCACCCCTGGTAGGGGTTCCAGTCGCAACGGCTCTCCAGCCGGCGCCAATCGACGGTGCGTGTGCGTGCCGGGTGAATGATGACAAGATCGGCGTCGCTACCCACGCGCAGCGTGCCCTTGCGCGGGTAAAGCCCCATCGCACGCGCCGGCCCCGTGCAACACTTCTCGACAAGCTGGTGGATCGACAACCGGCGGCGGCGCACGCCGACCGTGTAGACCAGCGGTACCAGCGTCTCGACACCCGGCATGCCCATGGGGATGCGCGTCCAATCTCCCCGCCAGGTGTCCTTCTGTTTGCGGCTGAACGTACAAGTATCGGTCGCAACCGCGCAGAGCGTTCCATCGCGCAAGCCACGCCAGAGACGGCGCTGGTCAGCCGGCTTCTTGACCTGCGGGCATGTGGCGTAGAGGTGCCCGTCGGGGCTGGCGAACACGCTGTCGTCCAGTACCAGAAAATGCGGGCACGTTTCGGCAAGTACGTCTACCCCGTCGGCCTGCGCCGCGGCGACGAGGTCAACCCCCTCGGCCGTGCTGAGATGCACGACGTAGGCCGGTCCGCCCGTGGCCCGTGCCCACCGAATCACCCGCTCGACAGCCGCCGCCTCGACGAAATGCGGCCGGCTGCGCGCGTGGAGCGACGCCCCGTAGCGTTTCATCGATGCACGCGTGTGGTGCCGGTGGATCAGCAGGTTCAACACGTCCTGCGATTCGGCGTGCACCAGCAGCCGGCCCCCCAGGTCGCGGAGCGTTTCCAACGCGGCGAAAATCGCCGCGTCGTCCGAGCGCAAGCCGCGTTCGGCATAGACCATGTATTGTTTGAACGTGGGGATGCCCTGCTCGAAAACGCGGCGGATCTCACGATGTTGGCGATCCCAGTTCGTGATGGCCATGTGGAAGGCGTAGTCCACACACGCCCGGCCCGCGGCCTTGGCATGCCACGCATCGAGCCCCTGCTGAAGACTTTCGTCTCGTTCGGCGTGGGCGAAATCGATCACGGTCGTCACGCCGCCGCACGCCGCCGCTCGCGTTCCCGAAACGAAATCGTCGGAGGTGCGAAAGCGTCCGGTTCCGAGGTCGAGGTGGACGTGGGCGTCGATCGCGCCGGGGATCACCCAGCAGCCGCGCGCGTCGACGACGTGCGTATGCGGGGGGGCCTGGCGGGCCAGTCCCGACGCCAGCGCGACGATACGCTCGCCGCGGATGCCTACATCGGCCCGGAAGGTTTCCTCGGCGGTGACCACCCGGCCGCCGCGAATGATCGTGTCAAGCTTCATGCGGTTGCTCCGTCGGCGAAACCACAGACCCCAGCGTGGAGTCTCGTCATCAGCGGTCACGCTGTCCAGGGTTTGCCGGCCGGCGCCGGCGGTGAGCTTATTGAATCGCCATCGCCGCGGAGACGATAACCCACGGGGGACTGTCTTGCGCAGCGCCGGACGCCAGCCATGAGCGAAGCCGACCAGCAATCGATCTTGCCGGAAGATGAGCTGGCGGAAGCCTTTGCGCAGATCGAGGCACTTTCGCAGGAAAGCCCCGGCGCGGCCGACCCCGCGACGCCGAACGCCGAACCACCCTCGGACCGAGCCGCGGAGGTCGAGACCGACGCTCCCGCGATCCCCGAGAACGACATCGCCGCCGCGCTCGACGAGTTGGCGGCGGCGGCGGAAGAGCTCTCGTCGAAACCGGGGGGTGAACCGCCTCCTGCCCCTGCCGCGCCGGCCGAAACGCCCGATAATCACAGCGCGGGGCCCGCCGACCACGACGCCACGCACGAACCGCCCGCCGAACAAACCGCCGGCGACGCAGACGACCCCGACACGCCCACCCCCCAACCACCCGCCGAAGCCGGCGCGCCGCCCGCGGACCAGTCACCGCCGCGGCCGGCGGCCGGCGACGTCTCCTTTTCGAACGCGCTCGTCGCCGATGACGAAGTCGCCGCCGCGCTGGCCGAGATCGAGTCGCTCGAAGACGACGAGGCGGCCAACATTCCGAGCCTCGACGATGGCACCGAGGGTGCGTTTACCAGCGGTTCGGCGAAGCTGACGCCCGATGAGCAACCCGACAGCCCCACCCCCGCGGCCAAGGGCGGAACGAACGACTTGTCGGCCGACGCCGAACTCGCCGCCGCCCTCGCCGAAATCGAGACCATCAGCACCCAGGAAAAGAGGCCCGCGGCAGCCCAGGTGAAGGAAACCCGCGCTTCGGAATCTGCCGCCGCCGACCAGGCGTCGCAACCGGAACCGCCCGCGGACAAGGACGCGCACGCGGAGACCGAAGAAAAGGCCCCCGCGAAACGAATCCGCTTCAAGATCAAGAAAAAACCAGGGCAAGATGAACACGACGCGGGTGCGTACCAGCCACCCGCAAAAGGCGACGCGACAACCGGCGGCGTGACGCTCCCCGAAACGCCACTGCTCAAACGTGTCGTGCGACTCCTGGACCGCCTGCTCGACGCGATCAACCGGCCGTTCGCCCGGCTTAGCGACACGCAGCGAAACGCGATCGGCTACGCGGCGGCAGCCACACTGGCCACGTCGCTGCTCGCCTCGCTCCTGATGCCCAGAGCACTGCCCTATCGCGATGCGACGACGTTCTTGCGCGAGAAGGCGGCGGCCGTTCGGGCGGCGGACACGCACGCCGGCCGACCCCAACCGACCGCGGCCCCTCCGGCTGATGCCCACACCGACACCGACACCAAAACGCCTCGCTGAACCGAGCTTGCGGAACGACCACCCTGGTTCGCGATGACGACCGACGGCCCACGCCGGTCTGCTGGCGGACCTCGACGTTTCGGCCATCCGGCGGCTCGGGGCCCCCCCGCCGGACCGTCGCCGAAGAATCTCGTCAGACCTGCGCGGCGGCGAAAAGTTCGCATGGTCAGCAGGTTGCCGGGCCGATAAGATAGCCGCGGGGTGCACCCTGTCGCCTCGGATGGGCGCATGGGCTGCCACCGGGATGAGACGGTTCTGTTTTTCTTGCCGAATGCAAACAGGAGTTGCTGATGACTCGCAAGACTTCGAAAGTTCTGGCCGTCGCCGTTGCCTTGGCGTGTACATCGCTCGCGCTCGCCCAGGATGCCAGCACGACCTCGCTGTTCGGTTTCCAACTCCCCGATTTCAGCGGGATGTTGAGCAGCCTGGCGACGACGATCGGCCCGATCGCCGGCATCATCTGGTTCTTCCTGTTCGCGGCTTGGGGCGGTTTCCGCTGGCTGTACTGATCCCCCCGCGGCACCGGGGGGGGGAGACCACCATCCCCCCGTGGCAACGTTCGCAAGACGCCGACCGGCAACGGGGCCGTCACGCCCGGCGCATTCCCGCGCGGCAGGGCGCGGTTGTCTACGCGCCCAGGTCACGCCGGTAACAGGCTCCCTCGAACTCGATGTGCTCCACCGTTTCATAGGCCAGGCGGCGCGCGTCGGCCAGCGTGGCACCCAACGCGGTCACGCCCAGCACACGCCCCCCGGCGGTGATGATCTCGTCACCTTCCCGTTTCGTGCCCGCGTGGAAAACAGCCAGATCGTCGCGGTCGGCGTCGTCGGGCAGCCCGCGGATCGGCTTGCCGGTTTCGTACGGGCCGGGGTAGCCGCCCGACGCCATCACGACGCATAACGCGTGGCGCTGGTCCCAGTCCAGCTCGATCTGGTCCAGCCGCCGTTCCACCGCCGCCTCGAACACGTCCAGCAGGTCGGTACGCAGCCGTGGCAGCAGGGCTTGCGCCTCCGGGTCGCCGAACCGGCAATTGAACTCCAGCACCTTCGGCCCACCGGCGGTCAGCATCAGCCCCGCGTACAGCACGCCGCAATAGTCGATCCCCTCCCGCGACAAGGCGTCCACCGTGGGGACGAGAATGCGGGACTCGATAATCCCCATCGTGTCGGCGTCGATGGTGTCGGTGGGTGAAAACGCACCCATGCCGCCCGTGTTCGGCCCTCGATCGTGTTCGAGCAGTCGCTTGTGGTCCTGGGCCGGTTGGAGCACCGAGATCGTGTGCCCCGACACGATCGCCAGCACCGAGACTTCTCGCCCGCTGAGACGCTCTTCCACAACGATCTTCGCCCCGGCCTCGCCGAATGCACGCTTGACGAGCATACGCTCGGCGGCCAGCAGAGCGTCGGCGGGGTCGTCGCAGACGATCGCACCCTTGCCCTTGGCCAGCCCCGCCGCCTTGACGACGAGTGGCGCGTCGCGGGTGGAGATGAACTGCTGGGCCAGCCGGTAGTCTTCGAACACGCGCGCTTCGGCCGTCGGAATGATTCGTTGACGCATGATCTGTTTCGCCCAGGCCTTGTCGGCTTCGAGTCGGGCGGCAGCCGCGGACGGTCCGAAGACCCGCACT
>JALSRY010000785.1 GCA_026984555.1 Phycisphaerae bacterium | reverse complement strand
CGGCGGGCGAGCGGGCGGGGCGTGAGGCCGGGGCGGTGGGCGGTGACGGCGGGCCATCCGAGCGGGTTTCCGGACACCTTGGGGGGCCCGCCCGTATCGAGCGGGCCGGACGGGGCTTTCGGTCGCTAACAAGTGCTGCCGTAGTTGGCGAGCATGATGGCGAGGTCGGAGAGGTCCACATCGCCGTCACCGTCGAGGTCGCCATCGGCGTAGGTCATGCCGCTGGGGGTGTCGTAGTTCGCGAGCAGCGCGGCGAGGTCGGCGAGGTCGACGGTTCCGTTGCCGTCGAGGTCGCCGGCGAGTCCGACCGTGAAGGAGAGCGTGGCGGCCGAGGTATCGGTGGTGGCCTGTACCACGGGCGAGAATGCGGGCGGGTCGTTGGCCTGCTGGAGCACGTTGGCGACGACGTTGGCGAGCGAGAAGTTGTAGTCGCCGCAAGCGCTCGGTGCGGCGAACGACCCGGCGGCGAGGAGGACGGTGCCGCCTTGTCCGACGCCGGGGAGGACGTTTGCATTCTCGGCGATTCCGGCGCCGGTCAGGGCCTGGCCGAAGGTGTTCTGGCCGCCGCCGATCTGGATGAGGTTCATGGCGCCGGTGGTCCCGCGTTGGACACCGACGTATCCCGAATCGGTCCCGTTTTCGCCGGGGTTGCTGATGCCGGCGGGCCGACTGAAGTTGCTCATGCCCGCCGGCACGGCGTCCGCGGGCGGAAGGTCGATCAGGGCGGGGTTCGCGGTGTCCTGGACGAGGTCGCAGACGAGCAGGGCCAGCCCGGCGTTGTCGTTATTCGAGACGGTAAAGGTGATTTGCCAGGCGATGGTGGCGGAAGGCGCGACGAGCTGTCCTTGTTGGGGCGATTCGAGCGTCACCGAGACCGTCTGCGCGCGGGCGACGGCGCAGAGGCTGAGGATGGCGAAGATGGCCAGGGGGTTGCTTCGTTTCATCAGAGTTTTCTCCGTGTATGGCTGATGCTGGTGCGTTGTGGCGTATTCTCCACGCAGGGCGGGTGATCCGCCGTTACTGTGCCGGCCCGGTGATTCGCGGCCAGAAGAATCCCCAGTCGTCGAGATCGACATCCTGGTCGGCGTCGTGGTCGAAGGTCAGTCCGTTGAACGGTAGGGTGGCGGCACCGGCGCCGGTGTACGCGCGCTGGAAGGCGGCGAAGTCGATCATGTCCTCATCATCGTCGCCGTCCACGTCGGCGCCGTCGTAGCGATTGAGGACGACGGCCTCGCAAGAATCGAGATAGACGGTTCCGCTCAAGGCGGTGCCTTTCTCGATGATGCAGGTGTAGCGTGCGAGGGCGCTCGAACCGGCGGGCATGGTGTAGTCGATGTAGATGGGGAGCCAGGTGTCCGTCGGAGCGGAGGCGTCGAGCGTGTTGGTCGCGCCGCCGATGTCGATGTCATCGGGCACGCCGCCGACAGCCCACTCGACCTTGAGCCCGGCGCGGCCGGACCCGGTCAGGGGTTCGAAGTCGGGCGTGTAGAGCCAGGCGCTGAGGTCGAGGGTTTCGCCGGGGGTGACGGTGATTTCCTGGAAGAGGCCGGCGACGCTCTCGCCCCACGCGCGGGCGGTACAGATGCCGTCCTGGGCGGGCACCTCGAAGCAGCTTTTTTGTGCCTCGGCGACGCCGGGGGAGCCGAACTCGGTCCAATCGGTCAGTCCGTTGGCGCCGCCCGGTCCCGCCTCGAAACTCTCGTTGGCAAGCTGATTGACGCCGGGAACGCTGCCGCGCTCGGCGGAGACGGCGTCGAAATGGACTGCCCCGGTGGTCTGGGGATCGCCCACATAGATGCACACGATCCGAGCGATGGTGACATCGGGCGGCACGACGGTGTTCAACTGGACCTGGGTCCACTGGTTGGCGGGCACGGATTCATCGAACGCGAGGTTCTCCTCGGGTGGTGGCACGTCGCCGTTGGCGTCGAACTCGAGTTTGATCCCGACGCGCGTGTTGTCGGTGAGGGGGTCGCTGGAGGGGTTCCAGGCCCAGGCGAGCATGTAGATATGATCGCCGGCGTTGAGGGCTCCCATGTTCTGGAACAGGCCCGAGTAGGCTTCGCGGGTGCCGAACTTCAGGCTGGAGGCGCCGTCCTCGGCGACGTCTTGCGATTTTTCCTGGTCGCCGAAGCCGGTCCACTCGTCGATACCGTTGGGGCTCTGGCCGGGGCTGTGACCGGCGACTTCGAAGTCGCCGTTGACGACCGCGTTGGGGCCGCCGTCGATGGACACCTGGACGTCGTCCCAGTAGACGGCGCCGAAGACGTTTCCGGGGGACCACTGGAGCCGGCAGGTCACGCGGACCTTGGCGGTGCCGGAAGGGGCCGTCAACGGTCCGATCGTGGCGGGAACCCACGTGTCGGCGGGGGAGGCGGCGTCGAAGGGGTAGACCTGTTGCAGGCTGAGGGTGCCGCCGAAGATATCGAGGAACTCGAGCACGAGGCCGGCCTGGCCGCTACCGCCGAGCTTGTCGTTGGCGGGGCTGAAGAGCTGGGCGGATGCCGTCACGCTTTGTCCGGGGGAAACGTCGGCGATTTCCTGGAAAGCGCCGGCGGCGTTGTTGTCGGCATCGCCGAAGGACTTGAGCGACCAGGCGCCGTCGGAGGGGGCGAAGTTCACGGTTCCGGAACGTTCGATGTTGATACCGAAGGTAGTCCAGCCGTCGGGGATGCGGGGGTCGATCGCGCCGGGACCGTCGCCGGATTCCATGCTGCCGTTGCGGACGATGTTCTGTTCCGCGGGCGCCGCGTGTGCGAGCAGCAAGAGGCCGGCGATGGCCAGGATGGTGTTGCGTAGCATGTTTTGTCTTCCTTCCCTTGTTCGTTTCTTCCGTCGCGGTCGCATTGTCGCGACGCGCTGGTTTCGGGCCGGTCGGAGCGTGAGAACAACCGGCGAGGTCACGTGGTCATGGGGTGCTGTTGTGTCCTTCGACGCCGTCGATTCCGGTGTCGGTCAGTCCCCAGCAGTAGAACGGTCGATTGCCGTAGGCGTCGTAATCGTCGGGCTGGTGGGGGCCACCGACGATACCGTGGAGGTCCAGGAACTTGTGCTGGGCGACCCAGGCGACGTGTCCGTCGAGGAACGCGAAGTCGAGACCGCTGTCGTGACGCAGGGTTTCGGCGGGGAGGTTCCACATCGAGTCGGCGATCACCACCGAGAGGTTGGGGTGGGGGATCTTGCCGATCAGGCCGCCGTTGATGGCTGGTACGGGCTTGCCGTCGGCGGTGCGGGCTCCCTCGCTCCAGTCGTTGAACCAGTACTCGGTGTAGAGCGGATCGACGAGCGGTCCGGGGTAGTCGGTGGGTTTGATGTCGGGCCACCAGTTCTGGCGATAGGCCTGGATGTAGCGGTCGTCGGCCTTTCGCACCGTGTAGTAGCTGTGGTAAGGGGGCGCGCCGGGATCGCGTAGCGTAATGACGGAGTTATCGTCGCGGGCACTGGGGCAGACGAAGATCTTCAGGTCTTTGAGGTATTGCCAGAAATCGAAGAGCTGATGGTATTGGTAGAAGGGCGCGTTGTTGAAGCGGCCGTCTCCGTTGGCGTCGGTTCCGAGGATGTAGGGGAGTCGGTCGCGGTTGTCGCGGGCGTAGTAGGTGGTGGCCAGCGCGAGTTGGTGGAGGTTCGACTGGCAAACGGCCGTCCGGGCCTTTGATTTGGCCTTGGAGAGCGACGGGAGCAGGATCGAGATCAACAGCGCGATGATCGCGACCACCACGAGCAGCTCGATGAGCGTGAACCCGCTCCGGCGTGTTCGGTTTGGGAGCAGCCTCGTCGTCATGTTCGACCCACCTTGCGTGTTTGTATCGCTCCGGTTTCGACCGCGTGCCGCGCGGAACCGGCCGCCGTGCCGGCTCCGCGCACACGCCCGAAGGGGACGGGTTTATCGTCGGCGCAGCGCGAGCAGTCCTGCGAGCGCGAGCATCGCGAGCGACGCGGGTTCCGGAACGAAGGTCATGTTGTCAAAATGAATCTCGCCCCAGTTGCCGGGGATCTGGTCGTTGACCTTCGGCATGAAGTAGCCGCCGACGCGGGCATCGTTGAGGATTCCCCAGAGGCCATAGGGCGGGTCTTCGTTCGGGTTGCCCATATCGAACGCCAGCACGGGGCTGGTGAAGACGTTTCCGCCGGCATCGGTGTAGGTGTACTGGATGGTGCCGGGGTCGGTTTCGGTAAGGCTGTGGGGATCGTAGATCATGCCGAGGCGGACGGTATCTCCCTTGGTGTAGGTGATTCCGAAGTCGTTGGTGAAGCTGAAGAAGGGCAGTCGGCCGCCCCAGACGGAGACCTCTCCGGTCTCGGTGTTGAGCATGAAGACGCCATCGATTTCCTGGGACCACCAGGGGGAGAGGTTCAGGCCGCCTTCGACATTGGCGGTTCCGGTGATGGTCACGTCGGAAGCGAACGCGAACGCGTCGTTGTTCATGAAGACGGCTTCGCTGATTCCGCCGTTGGCGGAGAGGCGGAAGTTGTGGCGGTTGGCCCATCCGGTCTGGTCGAGGCCTTCGTCGCGGATCCACAAGCTGGAGGGATAGAGGTTTCCGGTTGTTACGGTTGAATAGCTGGCGTCATTCCAGATGCGGGTGTTGATGACGGCGCTGTCGATGGCGGGTGTCGCGAGCGTGGTTGCAGCGAACCCGGCGGCGATTGCGAGGGCCGCCAAAGCCTTTGTTGTCCTGACGTGCATCTCCTACCTCCTTTGGTGTTTTGTGAGAACGTGAGTCGAAACGTCGATGGGCGGGGCGAAACGGGCCAGCCCACGGCACCCAACCTCATTATTGAAGTATAACGCATGATTTGGCTATTGCAAGCGCTTTCAATGAATGATATGCTGGCTTGTGGGTCGCGGGTGTCTGTGCCGGTCGAGTGGCATCGAGGAGCGGGTCGTAATACGTAACACATTGTCTCTTGGCATGTTAGAGGACGCGGGTCGCGAGTTGGCCGGGGGAAGGCTACGCCGGGGGATGGCGCGATGGCGGCGCGAGGCGTCGAGATGTTGAAGACCTTTCCAGAGTTTTTCCGTTTTGGTGCTGCGACCGCGGCCTTTCAGATCGAGGGCGCCGCCCGGGAGGACGGGAAAGGGGCGAGCATCTGGGATGTTTTCTGCGCGACGGCCGGCCGGACGGCGGGAGGCGATACGGGGGATGTCGCCTGCGACCACTACCATCGCTGGCGGGAGGACATCGAGCTGTTGCGACGGCTGAATCTCCGCGACTACCGATTGAGCATCAGTTGGCCACGGGTCTTGCCGCACGGGCGAGGGCGGATCAACGAGCGGGGACTGGGGTTTTACGACCGGCTGATCGACGGGCTTTGTGATGCCGGGATCGAGCCGTTGGTTACGGTTTATCACTGGGACTTGCCAGACGATCTGCAGCGCGAGCTGGGTGGCTGGGCGTGCGACGACTTGCCCGCGATTTTCGCCGACTACGCGGGTGTGTTGTTCGACCGTTTGGGCGACCGGGTGCGGATGTGGCTGACGATGAACGAGCCGTGGGTGGTGGTCGATGCGGGGTACATTCACGGTGTTCACCCGCCGGGCATCCGCGATCGTAGGATGGGGTATGTGGCGGCGCACAACCTGTTGCGGGGGCACGCCTACGCGGTGGCGCGTTACCGGGGTTCGCGTCACGGCAACGGGCGGATCAGTTTCGCGCTCAACACGAGCTACAGTTTCGCTGCCAGCGACTCTCCCGCGGACCAGGCCGCGGCCCAACGGGCGATGCTCGGTTTTGGCGGCTGGTTTGGGGATCCGGCGGTATTTGGTGCGTACCCGGCGGCGTTGCGGAATCGGTTGGGGGGGCTGCTGCCGTCGTTTTCGGAGGGCGATGCGCGGCTGCTGCGTGGTTCGATGGACTACATCGCGCTGAATTATTACACGTCCGATGTTGTGCGACATGTTCCCGGTGGGGGGGCGATGGAGTTGGAGAAGTTGCCGCAGGCGGGTGTAGCGACGACGGCGATGGGCTGGCCGATCCGCCCGGACGGGTTGCGTGAACTGCTCGGTTGGCTGGCTACGCGGTATGCGGGGTTGCCGATCTACATCACGGAGAACGGGGCGGCGTTCGAGGATCGACCGGACGTGAGAGGTTTCGTTCAGGACGAAGCCCGCATCGCGTATCTTCGGGAGCACCTGGCGGCGGTTGCTGATGCGTTGGCGGCGGGGGTGGACGTTCGCGGCTACTACGTGTGGTCACTGCTCGACAATCTCGAGTGGGCCGAGGGTTTCGCAAAGCGTTTCGGAATCGTGCGTTGCGATCACAAAACGCAAAAGCGTACAATCAAGGCCAGCGGGCGGTGGTACGGGCGGCTGGCGGCGACGCGCCGTCTCGAAGCAAACAACTCGTTACCCGCTGTCAGCAAAGGGGTTAGCTCATGATCGTCCGTACGCAGGTTCGTTGCCATCGGTTCGTGTGGTTCGCGACGCTGGCCGTCG